>DQOT01000301.1 GCA_015658495.1 Fidelibacterota bacterium
AATGTTGTCACCCATTCTGATGGACAAATGCTGCACGGTATTGGTGGTTGGCAGAATTGCCTTTCCAGTAAATGCACTATTCTACCTATTCCATCCTTTAGAAATAGAATCCCTATTATTGTAGATGAAGTCACTACCTTGGTGGGACCTGGCGAACTCATAGATGTAATTGTAACAGAAAGAGGGATTGCAATAAACCCATTACGTGAAGATCTCATCAAGGCTACCAAGAGAAGCGGTTTACCCATTCGCAGGATCGAAGAGATTAAGGAAGAAGTTGATGATTTAGTCGGCGCTCCATTAGATAAACCAATTTTTTCTGATGAAGTGGTAGGCGTAGTTAAATGGGTGGATGGAACGGTGTTGGATTCTATATTTAAAGTGAACCGCTAAATAAACAAAAAATAAGAAGCTCATAATATTTTCATAAATTTCATATTTTTCATGGGCATAGAAAGGATAAAATGAAAGACAAAGTTTTTAAAATTTGGCCAGAAATTAATTGGATTAAAGATGAAGGCTTGCGAAACAAAACCCTGGACGCATGGGTATATGCCATTGAGAACAGTCCCTTAGAGCCAAAGGATTTAGAGGAAATTCCCTTTTCATTGCTCATTAAGGACTGCAATATTTCATTTATGAATCACAAACGGACATGCGTTCAACTGGCGGTGGATATGGCCAAAAAAATGATGGCTAATTTTGGTGATGAAATCAAGGTGAATATGGATGTATTGATTTCTGGCGCCATTCTCATAGATATTGGTAAATTACTGGAATATGAAATTGTAGAAGGGAAACTAACTACCAGTGATTATGGAAAGATCGTCCGGCATCCATTCAGCGGTGTAGCCATTGCCGCCCGATTCGGTTTACCCCCAGAAGTGCAACATATTATTGGAACCCATTCTAAGGAAGGTGATTTAGGCAAACGGACTGTGGAATCCATAATCGTACATCATGCAGACTTCGTATCCTTTGAACCCTTTAAAGCATAATCAACCACGAATTGACACGGTTTTTTACTAATATGGTTTTTGCATTCGTGTAATTCGTGAAATTAGTGGTTAAAGAAAAATATGACTCAAACACTTATTGAAAAAATAGTACAGCAACATGCCGTGGGATTAGAACCTGGGCATGTAGTAAAATCTGGTGATTTTATATCCATACAACCAGCCCATGTGATGACCCATGATAATACCGGCGCAGTGATGGGAAAATTCAAAGCCATCGGTGCCAGTATGATGGCCAATCCACGGCAGCCTGTGTTCACACTGGACCATAATGTGCAGGATAAATCCGAAACGAATCTAAAAAAATATGCCGGAATTGAAGCATTTGGTAAGGAAATGGGAGTTGACTTCTATCCTGCTGGTAGAGGTATAGGTCATCAAATTATGTGTGAGGAAGGCTATGCCTGGCCTGGGACCTTAGCCGTAGCCTCAGACAGCCACTCTAATATGTATGGCGGATTGGGATGTCTGGGGACACCCGTTGTGCGAACGGATGCTGCTGCACTCTGGGCAACCGGCCGAACTTGGTGGCAGGTCCCTCCCATTACCAAAGTGGAACTGATTGGTAAACTACGCAAAGGTGTAACCGGCAAAGATATCATCATTACTCTATGCGGTCTGTTTAACAATGATGAAGTCTTAAACCATGTACTGGAGTTTATTGGAGATGGAATCGCATATTTAAGTATTGATGAAAGACTAACCATTGCCAATATGACCACGGAGTGGGGAGCTTTGGCAGGAGTATTTCCCAGCGATGAAATCACTGCCAACTGGCTTAAGAATAGAGCAGAATTTATCAGCAAGCGTGGATTAGAAGGTGTACCCTCTGACAATGATGGAGAAAATGGCAGTCATCCCCGAATTAATCATGTCAGAATTGAAAGATTAATAACCAATCCACTCAAAGCAGATAGCGGAGCCTTTTATACCAAAGAAATCAGGTTGGACCTAGGCTCTGTAAGCCCCCATATATCCGGCCCCAATCATGTTAAGATAATGACCAGTTTATATGATGCCGTAGGTAAAAATATCAAAATTGATAAAGCCTATCTTGTAAGCTGTGTGAACAGCCGAGTTCAGGATCTGGCTGAAGCTGCAAAAGTGATTAAAGGGCAACAGGTTGCAGCAGGAGTAGAATTTTATATTGCAGCAGCATCCAGTGAAGTTCAGGCAGAAAGTGAAACCAGGGGCGATTGGCAGGCGCTTGTGGATGCCGGTGCTATCCCTCTACCACCTGGCTGTGGTCCCTGTATTGGGCTGGGCGTTGGATTGCTGGGACCCGGTGAGGTGGGTATTTCTGCCACCAATCGAAATTTTAAGGGTAGAATGGGAGATCCTACTGCTGAAGCTTACCTGGCATCCCCCTCTGTGGTGGCGGCATCTGCCATTGCTGGGAAAATAGCTCCTCCCTTTGAATTTGAAAATAGCGCTCCAGATGGACAAATTACTGTAAATGAAAAACCTGAAACCGGAGAAGGCAGTGTTAGATTATTGGAAGGTTTTCCTGAATTATTAGAGGGTGAAATTATTTTTTGCTATCAGGATAATCTGAATACGGACGGAATTTATCCCGGCAAATATACATATATTGATGATTTTACTCCTGAGCAAATGGCAAAAGTTGTAATGGAAAATTATGATCCAGAATTTGAGAAGATTGTGGAGAAGGGAGATATTATCGTTGGGGGTTATAATTTCGGTACCGGATCCTCCCGGGAACAAGCGGCTACTTCC
>DQOT01000045.1 GCA_015658495.1 Fidelibacterota bacterium
GATCTAACCGGTGAAGTCCCTGTGCCGGTATAATGTTCAGTGATCATTCCGATACCGAGACCGGCTGCCAATCCGATCACTGTTGCATAGAATACACCCATACTTGTGAATGCAACATCACCTTGTAGAAACGTAGCAGGCAGGAATTCCTGAATCAAAAAGTAAATGGCTGCAACCATAATGGCCGAACTGCCGAACTCACCCATGTTCAATGCTTTTTGTGGATCGCCGCCTTCTTTCACGGAAACCATAAAAGTTCCAATAATGGAAACAACGATGCCAGCCGCAGCAATAAATAAAGGCAGTATAACAAAATTAATATCAAATTTTCCAAGAGCCAGAATACTGGCACCCAAAACCATAGAACCCACAATGGAGCCCACATAAGATTCAAACAGGTCCGCGCCCATGCCGGCAACGTCACCCACGTTATCACCCACATTATCAGCGATGGTGGCGGGATTCAAGGGATGGTCTTCCGGAATTCCAGCTTCCACTTTACCCACAAGATCAGCACCAATGTCGGCGGCTTTGGTATAAATACCACCCCCAACACGGGCAAACAATGCAATGGAGGATGCACCCAAAGAAAATCCTGAAATAATGTTTAAAACAATTATCATAGAGGCGGCATCTGTGCCATACAGATCTGTATAGAACATGAATAAACCGCCAAGCCCAAGGACACCAAGGCCAACCACACTTAATCCCATTACGGATCCGCCACTGAAGGCAACATTCAGTGCTGTGGCTAAACTTGTCCGGGCAGCGTTGGTTGTACGGGTGTTGGCTTTGGTCGCCACTTTCATGCCGAGAAAACCGGCCAGTCCGGATGCTACAGCACCCACAATAAATGAAAGTGCTATCAGGGAACTGGAATCAGCTCTGCCATCATTTACAAATCCAAGCAGGATTGCAACAACCAAGACAAAAATGGCTAGAACACGATATTCTGCTTTTAGGAAAGCCATAGCACCATCAGCAATACTTTTGCCAATGGATTTCATGCGATCTGTTCCTTCATCCTGTGCTTCGATCCATCTTGTTTTCCAGAATGAATAGATCATGGCCAAAACGCCGGCACCGATCACAAACATTAAATTAGAACTCATGGGTTCAATGTCTCCTCAATTAAGAATTAAAATGATTCATGGTGTGGTTTAATCCACGTACTAAAATATTTGATAAAGCATCTGCACCGCGCTTGATCATGGCTTCTGCTTCCGATTTGTCATCCGCTCTGAAAGGTTGCAGCACATATTCTTCTGCAGGTCGCATATTTTCATCTGTACCGATCCCTAAACGGACTCTGGGAAATTGATCTGACTGAAGTTGATAAATGATATTTTCCATCCCGCGGTGACATCCATCACCTCCTTTCGGACGGATCCGGATCGACCCGAGAGATAGATCCACGTCATCCACAACCACGTGAATATCGGAAGGCACCAGATTCCAGCGATTTGCTACATCTTTCACAGCGTTTCCGCTCCGATTCATACCGGTTGTGGGCTTTATCAACAAGACTTCCCATCGTTGATGTTGCGCAAACACATAAGGACCCTTTCCGGGTTTGAATAACAGTCTTTGTCGGCGGGCCAATTCGTCCACCACCCAAAATCCGGCATTGTGTTTTGTGTTTGCATATTTATCACCGGGATTGCCCAGACCAATAAAGGCGATCATGATTCTTTCGAATCGTCTCCTGATCGTTCAGAACCACTTTCTTCATCAGATGGTTTACCTTCAGCACCTTCTTCACCTTCAACACCGTCTTCGGCTTCTTCAACTTCGAGTTCTTCAACTTCAGGCTCTTCTTCAGCAGCGGGCGGCTGAACGGATACTACATTTAGATCTTCTGCAGACAAGATCTCAATGTCTTCATTATCGATGATGATGTCTGCAACACTTTTTGCAGAATTCATTTCAAGATCGTCAATGTTCAATTCAATCTGCTCTGGAACATCAGTCGGAAAACAACTAATCTCGATCTGATTCATGGATTGTGATAATACACCACCTTCCTTTGTACCAACCGATTCACCTACCAATACCAATGGTACAAAGATGGTCATCTTTTTGGATCGGCGCACACGCATGAGATCGATATGAATCACTTCATCCGTGACGGGATGATATTGCAATTCTTTGATCATGGTAAACTGTGTATTGCCTTCCAATTCAATTTCAAAAATATGCTGGCCAGATTGTAAAGCATGATACAGGACAAGCTTGTCCACTGAAATATTTACATTCGTTTCACCGGCATAATAGAGATTACCGGGGATAAGGCCATTCCGACGAAGTGCTTTTGATCCTTTCGTTCGGATTTGGGTCCTGTCTACAATATCTAATTTGTAATACGATGATGCCATCGTCTTGTCTCCTTATTAAAATTCGAACAAAGCACTGACCGATTCGCTATTGTGAATCCGGTTCACAGCTTCGCCAAAAATATTTCCTACAGATACGATTTCCATTTTATCGATTTGTTTTTCTTTTGGAATATCAATCGTATCCGTCACAATAATTTTTCTGATATTTGATTCATTTAATCTTTGAATAGCTGGACCGGATAATACACCATGAGTCGCAACTGCTATTACAGATTTTGCACCTTGCTCCAAGGCTGCCTGGGCCGCATTTACAGTAGTTCCTGCTGTATCAATCATATCATCAATGATCAACACATCCATATCTTTCAGATCACCAATGAGATGGTTCACTTCGGCCTTGTTCGGTACATAACGCCGTTTATCGATCAATGCAAAATGCATACTCAACCGTTTTGCATAAGCCTGACTCATTTTTGCAGAGCCCACATCGGGTGCCAGCACAACAGAATTTTCCGGATCCAAGCCTTCATCCTTGATAGCATCCAATAACACCATTCTGCTGTATAAATGATCAAATGGAATCTTGGCAAAACCCTGGATCTGTGTTGAATGAAGATCCATCGTAATGATCCGGTCTGAACCCATAACAGTAAAAATATCGATCATCACACGGGATGAGATAGGAACCCGGGGCTGGTCTTTGCGGTCTTGACGCCCATACCCAAAATAGGGTATTACTACGGTTACGCGATCTGCTGAAGCTCGAACTGCTGCATCCACCATGAGAGCTAATTCAACGATGTTTTCAGACGGTCCGTTGGTAGACTGGATCAGAAATACATCATGCCCGCGAATATTTTCTTCGAATTTTATCCACAGTTCGCCATCGGAAAAAGTGCGAATAGATATTTCGCCCAATTCGTGTCCAAGCGATTGTACAATCTTTTGAGCCAGGGCAGGATTACTGCGGCCACTGAATATTTTTAGTTTATTTTGCATTGTGATTTCTCTGAATGAAATGGAGCTGGGGCGCAGGGATTCGAACCCCAACTGCCTGGACCAAAACCAGGTGTACTGCCATTATACTACGCCCCAATAAAATTGGGTGTTGTTACAAATTAGAGAGTTGGAAAGGTAATAAATGTGTTATATCGAGAGGAAAAATGTGACTCGGCTGATGTGGCGTCAGCTTCATCGTCAAAAATCCCAAACACAGTCGAGCCGGAGCCCGACAAACTGGCAAACCGGGCACCATTAGCCCGGAGCGAATCCTTTATTTGTCCAATCTCTGGATATGCTGGAACAACGATTGCTTCAAAATCATTCTCAAAAAGCTCAAAAGGAATATTTTCCCTTTGTATAAAGCCGGTAAAATTAACCATCTTACGGGGACCTTCCAAAATTATTTTACTCTCCTTATATGCCCAGGATGTATTGATATGTAGATCCGGCACGACTAATAAAAAGCAACCTGTGAACACATTTTTAACCGGATTCAGTATTTCGCCAATCCCA
>DQOT01000079.1 GCA_015658495.1 Fidelibacterota bacterium
AAACGGTTTGCCCTAAAATGTTAAAAATGCTGATGGAAACATTTGATTCTTTCGGGAGCGAATAGCCAATGGTTGTGCTTGGATTAAATGGATTGGGATAATTAGGGAATAACGCAAATTCTCCCGGGAGTTTCAGCTGGTCAGATTCCGGCAAATGATTGTCTCCGGCCAATACAACAAACCGTCCAAGCGCAGTGGTGTTCGCAGAAATGATATCCTGATTTATTGTACCGCCGATATTGTGCCATTGACCATCATAATACTGGTATACTCTACAGGAAGATGTTAATCTTTTTGAATAAATATTGACAGTGGCTGGTCGTTTTATGTTTTTATTCTGTGGACCAAATGCGATGATATTAGACACAATTGATAGTTCTTGCGGAAAATCTTGGACTAGTTTTTTGGGGAATTGTATACTGGCTAAAAATTGATTCGAGTTTAAAGCTTCCGGTTCCAATTCAACACATGATTTCCCAAGTCTTAATACGGCACGAGTGGCAGTATTGTAAAAAATAGTGCTGACCGTAAGCGAATCCGGGATAAACTCGTTCCCGCTGGCATCCTTGCCATTAAAAATGAAAGTGTAATCTGTTTCAGAATTGAGTTCAAAACTAGTATGGTAAGACGTAAAACCTGTGACAGTGTTGTTTAGAATTCCCAAAGTTAACTCACCGGAATCCGTCTCTGTATTGTACAACACAATTGCATTTTCATTGCCAACGGAGTCATATACCGCCCTTTGACTAGCGACAAAAAGATCTATGTGATTTGGCGCTCCCTGATTTTGGAAACCATATAGATCACTGAATTCCGGTAAAGAAATAATATTCGAAACCCAAAAATCTGATGTGGGCGGTGCTGGCGCATCATCAACTTTTGCCACCATTAACATCACAATTTGCACACCGGTCGATGTATCGGGCTGCCCCAGACTGTCTGCACCCAATTCTTTGAAGGTAAAGTCTGAATCTGTTGTAACAGGAAGTTTCCCAAATGCAGTAGTGGTGTCAATTGTAAAATCAACAATTTCAAAATCCGTGGTCATTTGATCTAAGAAACCACTTTTTAGTGCTAGTTTTTTTACCTTGAATTGAATACCGTCATAGCCATTGAAGATCAGGGTATCGGTGGCACTCAAATCAGGACTTTTATAAACAATATTTTTTTCAATATCAACAATATACCCCTGCATAATGATCCAATTATAAGACCAGGGTGGAATATTTTTAAACATGAAGGGCGCAGGGTCATTATTTTCCTTGTCCCACTTGAGTGTGCTTGCGCTTTTCCCCGAGGGTGCAGCCACAAGGTCTAAGGATTCAAAAGAATAAATCCCGTTATATTCATTATTTGTGTTGGACAGATCTAAATAACAGGCCATGCCGTAATCTGCAAAATAATCGGCAAAATGCTTTGATGCACCAATAGCGACCAAAGCAGTATCCACACTTTGGACACCCACTTTGGTCGTCTGGCAGATTTCATTCACAATACGCCATTCAGGTTCATTCTCAAGATCAAGGGCAGTGAGTTTTTCCTGAAGGTACGTGAAAAAGATATACACATTGTGCTGGTCTGTTCTGCCTTTCAATTTATTGACCCCTGTTGACAGATAGGTGAGCTGATTTCCCGTTGATGTGGAAGGGGCTGTACTTTCGCCAAAAAATACACAATCACCAAAAATCTTTTTCTGCATTAACTGGGCCACTGCTTCCAGTATCCAGGGTTGTTCATCCGGTTTGTTATGCTGGAGACACATTTTGGTATATTCATGTGTCATGGCCTGGAGTAGAACATTGAGATCATTATTCGTTGATGTAATATCTAACGGATCGGTATCAATGTAAATTATTTCGCCTCCATTGGCAAATTGACTGCTGGACACTGTATCGTTTGGGGTACTGTATCCATGGACAAAAAGACTTCTCTTTGTATCATTCCGCCCCAAACCATATTCATCCTTGATATCCGTAAAGACAAAAATGACTTTACCATTGTCATCTGTATCTTTTTCCTGACCGGTAAACGAGCGTACTGTGCTGGCAATGGAGACTTCAATGCTATCATATTGAGAAACGGTAGAATCGAATACCACTGTATTTTCAAAAGCCCGCCCTATGAGAGTCAAGAGCGTGTCGCTGATGGTGGGGCTGGAAATATCAACCATAATATCACAATCAGTCCCAATATAACTGATGGCGCAGAATTGTTGGGCCGTGGCAGATGGAAAAGCTTCAAAACTTGTGATCCAGTAATTCCGGCCATAATCAACATTCAGCGTATCTATTTCACTAAATGCGCCATCCAAACCGGTGAATGCATTATCCCCTACCGTCATATTAAAAGTGGTTTTGTCTGCATTGTCCATGTCGTCCAATGACAGGGTGCCTGATGCGGACAATGTGATAATAATATCCGTTACATAAGAGGCTGTTGAATCTGCAGATGAAATAGTACTGCCGTTGAATACAGAAGATTCATCCACGCTCTGAAAACTCAAATCACCTGTAGAAAATTCTGATTTAATGACCGGTTCATTGAGTGTCATATTGATGGTCCCGGATTGAAAATCATATTGAGCGCCTGTAACGATTGGTCCTGTTGTATCTGCTACATATTGGATAAAAGCTACAGAATCGACTGTAATAGCGGGTGAACCATTGTCTTTTGTACTGGCAAAAGTATAAAAATCTAACAGCAAATAAAGCGTGTCTTTATTTACATTAGATTCTAAAGTAACCTCGTCGGCTTCACTTAAGTCCACATATATTATTTTTTTACTGCCCGATCTCCAAACACGACCTGATTCAAGAGAAAGCGTCTCTCCGGATTGATGATTATATAAAGCAATACCGTCTAGATCACTAAAATCGTTGTCACCTATCTCATCATCATCCGGGACATCAATCCCATTAAAAGAGCCAATTTTGGTATCCCATGTAAAAGATAACAGGTTATCGGATGCATCATAGTAAACAAATCCGCCCATATCATCTTTATCGGGTTGGGGCGTTGCATAAGTTGACGAAGATGATCCGGCGTAAAAACTAAGGGGGACTTTGGGTGCAACGATATTCCCATTCTCGGATCGATCGTAAACGCTATAGGCATCCAAAGAACAAAAAACAGAGTCTGCAATATTTCCATCGGCATCGTATTGGATCAAATTTTCTATTTGAGCAAAAACAGCGAATGATAAATTCTTGATCTTTAAATAATTATTACTGGCTGTAACACTTCCCGTGGTAAGCGAAAAGGAACTTGATGAGTTGTAGATCTGGATTTTGCTCCAAACGGGGGCGGGTCTAGGTGAAATATCGATCTCTGAATTTTCAGAATCCCTGAA
>DQOT01000155.1 GCA_015658495.1 Fidelibacterota bacterium
AAATCCCAGGAACCATCCGTGCCATTCCCAATAGGCAAAACGATCCTTTAAGCCCATTTGCAAGACAATGCCTGCCACTGTGAATGTCCATATGGTGAAAAGTTGGATCAACCCACTCGCATCAATGATTTCACCGAATTGGGAAAAAAAATTCCGCCATTTATTATACAAGGACTTATCTGGCGGGAAAATGCGTTCTACGATCATAGATTATCCAATGATTGGGGTTCCGGTGATGGTGGCAATGATCTCATTCAACAGGATAAATCCAACCACGGCTGCGGATACCATAAATAAAATTCTTACAACAGCCGGATTGATATTGTGGTCATCCATGCCAAGAACCATTTCAGTAATAAAATTCGGGACACCCCACCTGTAAAGGACGAATAAAGCGGTTAACATTCCGCCAATGGGCAGCATGTATTTCGAAGACAAATAATCCAGAACATCAAAGAAACTTATATCCATAAAAGATGTGATATTGAAAGCGCCCATAGAGAGTGAACAAAAAGCACCCACAACCGTTACCACCGATCCGAATATGATGATGGCCTTTTCCCGTCCCCAGCCCTTCTCATCGATAAAATAAGCCGTGATCACTTCCAATATGGAAATGGCAGATGTGAGTGCCGCCATAAAAAGGAGGAAGAAAAATAATGTTCCCCAAATGGCGCCCCCGACAATTTTTGGGAAAATTGTTGGAAGAACAACAAAGATCAGTCCGGGTCCAGCCCCTGGGTCAGCGCCCATGGCAAATACTGTTGCGAAAATAGCTACACCCGCCATCATAGCAATAAGTGTATCCAAAAAAATGATCCACAAAGCTGACGACAACAAATTCTGATCTTTACGTAAATAACTTCCGTATGTAATCATGGTGCCCATCCCTAGGCTCAAGGTAAAAAATGAATGGCCCAATGCCAGCACAATACTGGATGCGGTCAAGTCCTCAAATTTTGGTTTAAACAGAAAATCCAGTGCCTGGGTGCCATTGGGAAGTGTGAGTCCACGTATCATGAGCACCACCAAAATCACCAAAATGGCCGGCATCATAATTTTTGTCCACTTTTCGATCCCACCTTTCACGCCTTGTACAATGACAAAAATGGTGAATCCCATGAATACAATCTGCCAGAGGATGGGTGCCAATGCTCCCTTGATGAATGAATCAAAAAGCGTACCCGATGCTTCTGGATCACCCGCTAATTGGCTAAACCCGCCTGTGAGAGAAATGAGAGTGTATTTCAGGGTCCAGCCACCCACAACACCGTAAAAAGAAAGAATCACAAATGCAGATGCAACACCCAGCATCCCAACCCATTTCCAATTGGATTTTGGCGCAACTGTTTCAAATGCGCCTACGGGACTTAATTGTGTTTTTCGACCGATAACAAATTCAGCAATCACGATGGGAAGCCCTACAACGAGAATACAGATCAAATAAACGATGGTAAAGGCACCGCCTCCATTTTCACCGGCCATGTGCGGGTATTTCCAAATATTTCCCAATCCCACAGCCGATCCGGAGGCAGCCAGGATAAACCCAAGTTTTGAACCCCATTGTTCTCTATTCTGCATCTTTATTTTTTCCCTTTTTTTCGCTTTCTAACTGACTTTCCATGAGATTCTCAAATTGGTACAAATGGGCATCTACCACCGCATCAATCATGCCATAGACATAAATAAAACCGATCCACCAGGCATACTTGTTTCTTTTTTCAAGATAGCGGCGCTTTCGCAGCGGATAATCTTTATATTCAAAATCGTTATAAATGTCTCTGTTTTCAGTCCAGGCAACATAAGCTGCGATCTCTAACCCAACGATCATGGCAGACTTGATCCATTTTCCATTATAGATCTGTCCAAGACCCGGAATCAATGAATAATAAAATGCCACTTTCGGATTCTTTGATCTTTCTTTCTCTTTTTCCTGACCAAAGGCTAAACCGGTCATTAATATCAAAATAAGGGAAAACTGTAATCTCATTCACCTACACAAACGCAATACATTCAATTTCGACCTTGGCACCCAAAGGCAATCCCGATACTTCTACTGTTGACCTGGCAGGAAAATCAATTCCACCAAAAAATGCCTTAAAAGATTCATTCACATAATTGAATCCTCGCAGATCCGTGACGAAAACGGTGAGTTTAACGATATGGGATTTATCCACACCTGCTGCCCGAAGAATTGCATTAATGTTTTGCAAGGCACGGAATGTTTCAGTTTTGACCCCGCCTTCCACCAATTTCCCTGTACCTGGAACGATACCAATTTGGCCTGCTGTATAGATGAATCCTTTCGATTGCACAGCCTGATTATAGGTGCCGATGGCTGCAGGTGCATAGGGTGTATGAATTATTTTTTTCATGAAATCTCGAACCTTGTTTCTAAACAAATACAGGGAAGTCCCACATCCTCATTGAGTTTACGATAAGCAGTCCCGTCAAATTTCCGCAAGAAAAATTCACCTACTGCTGCGACTGTGGTTTCAAACAAATGGCCGCCGATGGTTTGCATATCATGGTCGGATAAAACCACATGGGCATGGACAACAGGAGCCCCATCTTTCAGGGTCACATTCCCTACAAAATTAACCAATTCCCAAACTTTAGGAATGGGTTTACGGATATACGCTTTCGCGATGGTATCAAAAGCGCCAATTTCGGATTTTTTTACCACACCGATCCCTGAAATATTTGCATTCGTAATTCCTTGATCCATACAAAATCGGGTTAATGTATCTATGACCTTTTCATTTTTTTCGATATAAATGAAATAATCTTTTTTGACACATTTAAACTGCATTCCGATCTATCCTTTTAACTTTTCAGTGAGTAATTCTTTCGTTTTCTCCATCGCCGGTTCTAACACATTATTATCTCTTCCACCAGCGGTTGCAAGATTGGGTTTTCCGCCACCGCCACCGCCCATAAATCCGCCAATTTCTTTCGCCAGTTTTCCAGCAAGAATCCCGTGTCCGTTCAGGTTTTTAGAGACAACAACCACAGCAGAAGGTTTCTCTTCACCTTCCATAAATAATACGCCAATTCCGCTGGGCAATTTATTAAATAATTGGTCTCCTAACCCCTTCAATTCGTCCATCGTGTCTGCAGATACTTTTTGAATGATGATGGCATGATCTCCAACAATTTCAGCGCTGGATAACAGATCGATTTCCGAAGATGACTGAGATTTTTTCTGTTTGAGTTTTTTCTCAAGGTCTTTCTTTTCCCGAAGCAATCCTTTAACTCTTTCAATCATACCAGAGGGTGGTGTATTGAGTACATGCTGGAGAGATGAAAGCACAAATGCATTGGATTGCATTTCCTCAACGGCTTTCTGTCCCGTGATGGCAACAATTCTTCGAACTCCCGATGCCAAAGATGATTCTTCCGTGATCTTGAAGGAACCAATATCACCTGTCCGTTCCACGTGGGTTCCGCCACAAAGTTCCATGGAATAATCGCCAACCTGAACCACACGGACTTCATCTCCATATTTCTCTCCGAATAAGGCTTCAGCTCCCGCAGCCTTGGCATCATCATAACTTTTAATTGTAACGTCTAACTTTGTATTTAACAAGATCTGTTCGTTGACCTTTGACTCAATTTCCCTTATTTGATCGGCGTTGATCTTCTCAAAATGTGTAAGGTCAAATCTTAAATAATCCGGATGAACATATGAACCCGCTTGATTCACATGATCGCCCAAAACCGTTTTAATCGCTTTATACACCAGATGGGCGGCAGTATGATTGTTCATAGTGGATTGACGCCTAGGTCCATCCACTTGACAGGTGACAGTCCCCGTTTTACCCATAGCGTCGGTGCAAATGTGAATAAAAGAATTATTTTCCTTCTTTACATCCAAAACCTTGAGATCAACTCCGTCACCGGAAATCGATCCTGTGTCTCCGATTTGTCCGCCGGATTCGGCGTAAAATGGTGTTTGATCCAAC
>DQOT01000370.1 GCA_015658495.1 Fidelibacterota bacterium
AATCTTTGATTGGCGGAATCAGACTTCGAATCGAAAATACATTCCTGGACGCGACAGTCCAGAACCAATTACAGACGCTCCGAACGGAACTGCTGCAATCGTAAAAAAATTAGGAAACTATGGATATACAAACTGATCAATTAACCCGGTTACTCCGCGAACAGATCGAGAAATTTGATGGTTCGATTGATGTAGCAGAGGTTGGAGAAGTGATAGAAGTGGGTGACGGTGTTGCCCGAGTCTCCGGTCTTGAAAATGTAATGAGTTCTGAAATGGTGGAGTTGCCAAATGGTGTGTTCGGGATGGCATTGAATCTTGAAGAAGACAATGTGGGTCTCGTGCTCTTTGGTGAAACGCGACTGGTGAAAGAAGGCGACCTGGCAAAACGAACCGGCCGTGTGGTGGAGGTTCCTGTTGGAAATGCAATGCTGGGACGTGTTGTGAATCCGTTGGGACAACCCATTGATGGTAAGGGTCCAATCGATACGCCCCATTCGCTGCCCATTGAACGGAAAGCGTTGGGTGTTATGGCACGTCAGCCAGTTAAAGAACCATTGCAAACCGGTATTAAAGCCGTAGATAGCATGATCCCCATCGGCCGTGGCCAGCGTGAGTTGATCATTGGTGATCGGCAAACCGGGAAAACCGCTATTGCCATTGATACCATTATCAACCAGAAATACACCCATAAAACAGATAAACCTGTTTATTGTATTTATGTGGCTATTGGACAGAAAGCATCTACTGTTGCTGCGCTTGTTAAAGAGTTGGAAGCCAATGGTGCCATGAAATATACAACCGTTTTGGCTGCCAATGCCTCTGACCCGGCACCTACCCAATACATTGCACCTTATTCCGGTGCTGCCATGGGCGAACATTTCCGCGATGATGGTAAACACGCCTTGATCATTTATGATGATCTTTCAAAACAGGCGGTGGCTTATCGTCAAATGTCACTGGTTCTTCGTCGTCCACCGGGACGTGAAGCATTCCCCGGTGACGTTTTCTATCTCCATAGTCGCCTGTTAGAACGAGCATCCAAATTATCAGACGCATTGGGTGGTGGCTCCTTGACCGCTTTACCGATTATTGAAACTCAAGAAGGTGACGTAGCTGCTTACATCCCAACCAACGTGATCTCAATCACAGATGGTCAGATCTACCTGGAAACAAACTTGTTCAATTCCGGGATCCGCCCGGCCATTGATGTAGGTCTATCTGTGTCTCGTGTGGGGGGTAATGCACAGATCAAAGCAATGAAATCTGTTGCTGGTACACTCCGTTTGGATCTGGCGCAATATCGTGAACTGGAAGCATTTTCAAAATTCGGGTCTGACTTAGATAAAGCAACCTTGGCCCAGTTAACGCGGGGTGAGCGGATGGTTGAGATCCTGAAACAGAATCAATATGTGCCCATGGATGTTGAAAAACAGGTGACCATTATTTTTGCTGCTTCCAAAGGGCATTTGGACGACATTGATATTTCCAAAGTTTCAGAATTTGAAACAGGATTGTCCGAATACCTGGATGCCAATGCTGCTGATTCTCTCGCTTCCATAGTCAGTGAAGGAAAGATATCGGATGAAATAGCAGATAATCTTGAGAAAGCGATTGTTGATTACAAAGCAAGTTTCAACGCTTAGAACTCTCACTAGTTAATCGTATGAAAATCCAACACTGGTTTAATAAAAATTAATGGCCAATCTGAAGGACATTCGGAACCGGATCAAATCGGTCAAAAGTATCCAGAAGGTGACTAAAGCCATGAAAATGGTGGCGGTTGCCAAGATGCGCCGTGCACAGGAACGGATGGAACAATCACGTCCTTACAGCAATTCGCTGACAGAAGTAATACAACATTTGTTGCCGGATGTGGACCGGGATATGCTTCCACTATTGGATGTCCGCGAGGTCAAGCGGAAGGGGTATGTGGTTGTTTCTGCTGATCGTGGACTTGCTGGTGCATTCAATACCAATTTGCAGAAAGTTGCTCAACAAGAGATTGATGCTTTTGGTAAAGAAAATGTGGATCTGTTTTGCATCGGGAAAAAAGCCCGTGACCATTTTAAGCGATGCGAGTACAACATTATTACCAGTCATGTTGATTTCTGGGCAGAAATGGAATATGACAGCGCCATGATGATCGGTCGCAGCATTATTGACCATTTTACCAGCGGCACAGTGGATGAGATCCATGTGGTGTACAACTATTTTATCAATGTGGCGCAGCAGGAAGTAAAATCTGAAGTGTTGCTGCCGCTCGTTTATGAAGATGGCGAAGGATTAACCCAGGACCGGCTGTATGAGCCCTCCAAGGAAGAATTGGTTTCTTCTTTAATACCCCGGCATCTGAACGTACAGATATGGAAATATTTACTTGAATCATATGCCAGTGAGCAGGCAGCGCGGATGTTGGCCATGGAAAATGCCTCATCCAATGCACAGGACATGATCAAGGACCTAACATTAAAATTCAATAAGGCCCGCCAGGCTGCGATCACAACAGAAATGCTGGAAATCATCAGTGGCGCCGAAGCTTTATCTTAACTCAAAAAGGACATCATTTTATGTCAATGAATGGAAAAATATCACAAATAATGGGCGCGGTGGTTGACGTCGTTTTTGAAGACGGCCATCTCCCTGATATTTATAATGCACTGAATGTTGATCGCGGTGAGGACGGATTATTGGTCCTGGAAGTTGCCCAACATTTGGGTGATGGTGTTGTTCGTACCATCGCTATGGATTCCACGGACGGTTTGGTTCGCGGCCATGTTACTGAAGACACGGGATCACCCATCTCGGTGCCAGTAGGCCAAAATACATTGGGACGCTTATTTGACGTTCTTGGAAATACCATTGACCAAAAAGGTGAATGCATCACTGAAAAAAGATATCCAATTCATCGACCGGCTCCGAAGCACGAAGATCTGGCAACATCAACGGAGCCTCTGGTAACAGGGATCAAAGTTGTGGATCTCATGGAGCCCTACACCAAAGGGGGCAAGACCGGATTATTTGGTGGTGCCGGAGTAGGTAAAACAGTGTTGATCCAGGAATTGATCCGAAATATTGCCACGGAACACGGAGGATTTTCTGTCTTTGCCGGTGTGGGTGAGCGAACTCGGGAAGGGAACGATCTTTACAACGAAATGACTGAATCCGGAGTAATTGACAAAACGACCATGGTTTTCGGACAAATGAATGAACCACCGGGAGCACGTCTACGCGTAGGATTGAGTGGTTTGGCAATGGCAGAATATTTTCGGGATGAAGAAGGCCGTGATGTTCTTTTATTTATTGATAATATTTTCCGTTTCACACAGGCCGGTTCTGAAGTGTCCGCACTTCTGGGTCGTATGCCCTCTGCAGTGGGATATCAGCCAACGCTATCCACTGAAATGGGTGACTTACAGGAAAGAATCACATCAACGAAGAAAGGCTCGATTACATCAATTCAGGCTGTTTATGTGCCTGCAGATGATTTGACAGACCCTGCACCCGCAACAGCATTTGCTCACTTGGATGCCACCTCGGTTCTCGAACGTAAAATTGCAGAATTGGGAATTTATCCTGCTGTGGATCCATTGGCTTCAACATCAAGAATTCTCGATCCACGTATCATTGGCGAACGTCATTATAACGTGGCACGTCAAGTCCAGTCTGTACTCCAACAGTACAAAGACCTGCAGGATATTATTGCGATTCTCGGAATAGACGAATTATCCGATGATGATAAAATCACGGTTGCGCGGGCTCGCAAGATCCAAAAATTCATGTCCCAACCATTCTTTGTGGCGGAGCAATTCACTGGAACACCAGGTCGTTATGTGAGCCTGGAAGATACAGTTTCCGGATTTGAATCGATCTTGAATGGTGAAGCTGATGAACTACCGGAAAATGCATTTGCCTATGTTGGTACTCTGGATGAAGCTTTCGAAAAGCATAAGAAGTCTGCTGCCTGATGAGCAATTTCAATCTTGAAATTGTAACGCCGACACGCGAACTTGACGCAGGACAAGTGAGTTATGTTCGCTGTCCTGGACTGGATGGTTCCTTTGGCGTAATGGCGAATCATCGTGAAGGGATCATTGCTCTTACAGTTGGAGAAATCAAGATTACCCGGGATGGAAAGGATGAGTTCTTTGCCACGAGCGGAGGATTTGCAGAAATATTGAAAGAAAAAGTAAAACTGCTTGTTGAATCAGTGGAGACGGCACCCGAAATTGATGCGGATCGCGCAAAAAAATCTTTAGAACGGGCAACATTACGGAAATCTGAACAAGATCCTGAAATGGATGATAATCGGATTGAAGCATCTTTGATGCGGGCGATAAACCGGTTAAGGGTTTCAAAAAGGTCATTCTAATTAAATATGAAATATAAAACAGGAAGCTCGAAACGGTTATTGTTTCGAGCTTTTTGTTTATGAACTAAATATGAAAAATTCTAATAAATTAAGATATGTATAAAAGGTCTCATACTTGCGGTGATCTCCGAAAAACTAATGCGGGAGAATCAGTAAACTTAAACGGATGGGTGAATACCGTTCGGCTCCATGGACAGGTGGTTTTTGTTGATCTACGGGACCGTTACGGCAAAACTCAAATCGTTTTTGACGCCGATTCATTTTCCGGTGATTTTGAAGCAGTGAAAAAACTTTCCATGGAAGATGTACTGTCTGTCCGGGGAACGGTGAGAGATCGAGCAGAATCTGCCATGAATCCCAATATGGAAACGGGAGAAATTGAAGTTGCAGTTTCAGACTATATTATACTGAATGAAGCAGCGCCGCTGCCATTTGTATTGTCAGATAGAGACAGCGCTGAAGAAAACCTTCGATTAAAATATCGCTATCTTGAACTCAGGATGGAAGAACTCCAGCGGAATATGCTGATTCGTCATGAAACCTATCAAGCCGTCCGTGGCTATTTATCCGGTCGGGATTTTGTGGAAATTGAAACGCCAGTTTTGATGAAATCCACACCGGAAGGCGCCCGGGACTATTTGGTCCCCAGCCGGATTCATCAGGGCAAATTTTACGCACTACCCCAATCACCCCAGATCTATAAACAGATCCTTATGATTGCCAATTATGACCGGTATTTTCAAATTGTAAAATGTTTTCGGGATGAAGACCTTCGTGCAGATCGCCAACCGGAATTCACCCAAATCGATATTGAAATGTCATTCATTGATGAAGAAGATATTTTTGCTCACATGGAAGGATTGACGTGTTATGTATTCAAATCTGTCCGCGGTGTTGAATTGCCAACTTCATTCCCCAGATTGACCTATTTGGAAGCCATGGAGACCTACGGTTCCGACAAACCGGACTTGCGTTATAAAATGAAGCTGCAGGACGTGAAAGAATTCACCGATGTCTCGGACTTCAACGTATTCAAATCCGCTGAAAAAGTAAAAGGATTGGTGGTAGAGGACGGCGCAAAATATTCCCGGAAGATTATTGATGAACTCACAGATTTTGTGAAAAAATATAAAGCCAATGGCCTGGCTTGGATGAAAGGAGAGAACGGCTCACTTACCGGCGGAATATCCAAATTTTTCTCCGAAGAACTCCAACGATTAATGTGTGAAAAATGTAGCGTGAAAGATGGGGATATTTTATTCATGATCGGTGATGAATCTGCCGTCACATTGAAAGCATTAGGCCAGCTTCGTGTGGAGATTGCCAAACGTGAAGAATTAACAAACAAAGATGATTTTAAGCCGGTTTGGGTGACAGAATTCCCCATGTTCGAATATGATGAAGACGCAGACCGATTTATTGCTATGCACCATCCATTCACCGCACCAAGAGAAGAAGATGTTGATATGCTGGATTCTGATCCATCCAATGCTTTGAGCCGTGGCTATGATTTAACCTTAAATGGCTTTGAGATTGCTGGCGGGTCTATTCGAATCCATTCACCTAAAATACAGGAAAAGGTTTTTTCATTATTGGGATTAAGCCAGGAAGAAGCGATTGAAAAATTTGGATTCCTGATAGAAGCCCTGACTTATGGTGCGCCACCCCATGGCGGTATCGCCTTTGGATTTGATCG
>DQOT01000379.1 GCA_015658495.1 Fidelibacterota bacterium
CCAGGTTATTGTAAATGCCATTTCAATTGATACAGTTAATTTTCAATACGAGCCTGCTTGGTTTGCCCATATCGGTCTGGAGCAATGGATATTAAACAAAACTCCTTTCCGGTTTGGATTTATGTACCTTGGGTCTCCGTTAGGGAATGAGTTTGAACGAACGATTATCACCTTTGGCACGGGATGGACATATCATGGGGTGACCTTGGATATTGCGGCTGCTGTTGATGGTTTGGATTATCAGTATTTCGATTTATTTGTCCCTGAAGGTCAAGATGCAACTGATCTGGAAATGGTCAAGGAGTCAACCCTGATGGTAAAAGCCAGTATAATGTATTCATTTTGAAACAGGAATGGTTTTGAAAAGGGTGAAACAGTTTCATTATTTTATGTTGCCCCTACTTTTTACTTTGGGTTTACGTGCGGAGACAACATGTCTCCATCTTGTTTTTACCAATGATATACATGGCGCCCTTCATAAAGTTCCTGCCCGATTCATTAATCCAGAATTTGCACCCGACTTGACCGGCGGTGCTGGGGCGTACAATTATGTTAAATCTGTTCGCTCCAAGGCCGAACAGAGAAATGAATCTGTTCTGTTGACAGATGGAGGAAATCTTTTCCAGGGAACACCGTTAGGAACTCAAGATGGCGGTTCAAAAATGATTCAGTGGATGAATTGGATGGAATACGATGCATTCGTTCCAGGGGTAAAGGATTTTGACCAAGGGAAAAAGAATCTTATCCGTTTGAAAGAGGAAGCATCTTTTCCATTTTTGGCGGCGAATCTAAAAGGTGTGGAAGGAGTTCTTCCTTACACGATTAAGGCATTCGACGGATTCAATGTAGGTCTCATTGGTTTAATAACACCTGATTTGAAAGATGGATCTTTACCTAAGAATATGGAAGGTGTGTCCGTGGATCCGCCGCTTGATGTATTAAATCGTATTATTCCTGAAGTCCGTTCTAAAGGTGCCGATCTTGTTTTTGTTTTAGCACACATGGGTTTACCTTATGATCGTGAAATCGAATATGAAAAAATGGTTGAGCGGGTTAGTACCGGTGCAAAGATCCGCATTACAAACGCGCTGGAATTGGCTCATTTTGCACAGGATGTGGATGTGATTATTACCGGCGGGATCAGCAAAGGATACGATACGCCTTGGGAAGATCCGCTGACTCATACGCTGGTGCTCCAAAACTATGGCAATCTTACCGGGATTGGACATTTGAAGTTAGATGTGGATTTAAGTGCGAAAGTGATAACCGGTTATACATTCCCCACCGATCGTGGAATGATGATCACCCTGTTCCAGGATGATATTTGGCCGGATTTTGAAATGGCTGACTCAATCAAATCCTGGGTAGATGCAATATCAAACACTTCCGAATCGAATCATTCCGAACTTATTTCCACGATCCGTTCTCTTCCTGCACAGGATTGTCCTGACCAACAACCACCTGCATATGATGAATACAATATTCCAATGGTAGGTCAGGTAAATGATTTGGATATTATGACATGGAACATAGAACGTTTTCCAATAGACGGTGAAAAAACAATGAAAGCTGTTGCAGAAATTATTCGCGATCTTAATGTGGATATTATTGGTGTCCAGGAGGTAATTAAAATCGGAAAGTTTGCCGAAATGATGTCCTGGCTTCCAGAGTATGATTTTGTATTAAGTCAACAATCATCATTTTTAGAACAGGCCATCATTTATCGAAAAGAAATTTTAACTCTTTTAGGACAGCAGGAACCTTTTGCATTTGATGATTATTTTTTTGCGGGCCGGCCACCGTTATTGGTGGATTTTCTCTGGCGCTGCGGCCAGACGGATATTGAAATAACGTTTGTCAATATGCACTTAAAATGCTGTGGAGATGGATTGTATCGTCGGCAGCAATCTATGAAACAGCTCCATTCATTCCTCCGAGACAGGATGGATCTCG
>DQOT01000043.1 GCA_015658495.1 Fidelibacterota bacterium
CCTACGGGAAAAACACCGGAATATTTTATAAAATGGACCCACCATTTGCTGAATAATTGGGATGCGCCTGATTTAAAAAAATTGTGTAAAGAAAATGGATTGGATCTTGTAAAGAAGCCTGATCTGTCGCGGCTCAAATTTGTCCAGATTGATGAATTTTATCCCATGGATTCTTCTCAGCATAATAGTTTCTTTAATTATGTGAATAATTTTTATTTAGAGGGATTTGAACTATCCAAGGAAAATGCGCTTTTGATCAATGGTGCTGAAATTCCTTTGGCGGATGCAAAACAGTGGATAGAGGTTTTTCCAAATGGCACCATTGACCTGACTCTACGTTACAGGGATCCAAGATCCGAATTAGAAAAAACGCAGCAGAATTCCATTTATTTGATCGATCAGTGGTGTACCGAATACGAGGAAAAGATCCGCGCTATGGGTGGGATTGGTTTCTTCCTGGGCGGCATCGGTCCCGATGGGCATATTGCTTTTAATGTTCGTGGATCGGATCATAATTCAACCACACGGCTCATGGAAACCAATTTTGAAACCCAGGCTGCGGCGGCAACGGATCTGGGTGGTATCGAGATCAGCAAAAACAGACTTGTGATTACCATTGGATTGGCAACCATCACTTTCAATGAAGATGCGGTTGTGATTATTACAGCTGCCGGGGAAGCCAAAGCAACGATTGTCAAACATTCACTGGAAAATTTACCCGATGTAAAATATCCAGGCACGGTATTACAGCGATTAGACAATAGCCGATTTTACCTGACCTATGGTGCAGCAAAATCTCTACAGGATACTGAAAACAAATATTGGGAAACCCCAAATTGGGATGATGAAAAGAGACAAAGGGCGCTTCTCCAACTGGCGAAAAATGTAAATATCTTTGGGAAAAAATTATCTTTGAAGAATCTTGAAAATGATTCCCTTTGCAAAACAATTCCCGGTTTGAATGAGGGAACAGTATCTGAGATCATTAACAAAGTCCATGAGAAGGTACAGCGGGGAATTAAACAAGAAACGGATCAAGTTTATTATCATACTGGACCTCACCATGATGATATTATGCTGGGGATGATGCCCCACGTTATTCATCTGATAAGGGAACCCAGCAACGCTCACCATTTTGCCAATATGACCTCTGGTTTTACATCCGTAACCAATGGATTTGTTGTCGATATTATGGCGGATACATTGTCATTCTTTGAAAAGGGTAAAATACAAATGACGGATTACCCTGATTTTTTCTCTAAGGGGTATAAACGGAAATGGGATAAGGATGTATTTCATTATTTAGATAACTTGGCTAGGAGGGATCAGGGGGAACAAAATCGTGCCATGGCTCATCGGGTTATTCGTGCGCTGATTGAGATTTATAATATTCCAGATAAAGTGGGCTTAGAAGGTCAAATCAAAGCCATTATCTCTGAATTAAAGTGTTGTTATAATGGCGAGAAAAATTCAGTTGAAGTCCAAAAATTGAAAGGAATGATCCGTGAATACGAGGAAGAACTGGTTTGGGCCAATTATGGTGTACGTGTCCAGGATATTCACCATCTTCGATTGGGATTTTATACAGGAGATATTTTTACAGAATCACCTGAACGGACCCGGGATGTATTACCTATCCTGGAACAATTCAGGGAAATAAGGCCCACCGTTATTTCTTTAGCACTCGATCCGGAAGGCAGCGGACCGGACACCCATTATAAAGTGTTGCAGGCCATTGCGGATGCGGTTCGGGTTTGGAATGAAGAAGCAAATCTGTCTCATTTACGGATCTGGGGATACCGTAATATCTGGTATCGGTTTGATCTCGCTGAAGCGGATCTGGTCGTTCCGGTGACATTAAACTCTATGGCGATTATTCGATCCACCTTCATGAATTGTTATTTGAGCCAAAGAGACGCGTCTTTCCCCAGTTATGAATTGGATGGCCCTTTTTGTGATCTATCCCAAAAGATATGGGTAGAACAGCATCAGGACCTGCAATTATTATTGGGCAGAGATTATTGGTACCTAAATGAAAATCCACACCTTCGGGCGGTACACGGTGCCGTTTATCTAAAGGAAATGGATGTGAAAACGTTCCTGACAGTTGCACGAGAATTGGAAGATTCCATGGAAGGATCTGCCCTTTCTACGAATTAAAACTCTTTTTCCCCAACAGCTTGTTTCAAGATCTCCGCTTCTTGGACTTTTTTAGCCAAATGGAAAATATAGTAAACTGATTTTTTAATCTCATCCTCGGAACAGGAATAACACGTTCCCTTAGGCGGCATGATTCCCTCTTCACCTTCCATGCCATTGAGAACGCTTTTATATAAATGATCGAATCCCTTTTCGGCGAGTTGATCAAAATGATCTTTATTCCTGACGGATGCAGCGCCCATGGAACCATACATGTGGCATCGGAAACAGGTGGTAGCCCAAATGGATTCTCCCACAATAATATCCTTTTTGGAGAGTTCATTAAATTCTTTCGAAACGTAAATATTGACAGGGGGTTTTTCCCCGCATCCAATGATAAGAAGAAAAATAAAAAAGAAAATTGAACGTCGCATGAGTGTCCTTATTTTTGCTATTCTAATAAATCAATTTAATATGTCTATTCTAAACATGAGTAGTAACCGTTTTCCCAGGATTCCGGCTGGATGAAGTTCTGCAAAATCTTCTTTATTGAATCCGCGTAATTCTAAAAGGGAAACAGCCAATGCATCGCCCATGGCCAATGTTGCCGTCGTGCTGGCTGTAGGCGCCAAACCCAAAGTGCAAGCTTCTTTTTCAACGGAAATGTCCAAATAAATGTCTTATCTATTGGATAAAGTGGAATTTCGGCGCCCAATCATTCCGATAATAGTTACACCTTTTTACTGGAGTGCTGGCAAGATTTGGATGAGTTCCATGGTTTCGCCGTTATTCGAAACAATCAATACAACATCTTCTTTGGTGATCATTCCCTGGTCACCCTGGGTCGCTTCCCCAGGATGAACAAAATGAGAGGGTGTTCCAGTGGAATCCATGGTGGAGGCAATCTTCGGGGAAATCAATCCGGATTTTCCCATGCCAGAAACAATCAGCCGTCCTGAGCATTGTAAAATGGATTGGACCGCAGATTCAAATTGGGCATCGATGCGTTCACCGATTAGGGAAACTGCTTCTGCTTCGATCTTGATAACACGTTTTGTGACAGATTGAATATCTGGTGAATTCATGTTAAAATTTAATACCATTCTGCTGCCGACCTGATTAGTTTATCTTCCTTCATAATGAAAATAAATCAACACTTTCACTGGGACAAAGAGGAAATTGCCAATTTGTTGACCCATGGTATCGGCACCATTGCCAGTGCTGTGGGGTTGGTATTTTTGCTTTATTTTGCTATCATAAAAGGTGGAATTTGGGAACAAGTCAGCTTTAGCATTTTTGGCGCCACCATGCTCATCGTTTTATTATCGTCCACCATTTATCACACCATCCGAACACCGAAGTGGAAGAAAATTTTCCAAACGGTTGATCAATCCGCTATATTTTTATTGATTGCAGGATCATACGCTCCGTTTTGTTTGGTGAGTTTACGCGGTGTGTGGGGCTGGTCAATTTTATCTGTTGTCTGGGTTTTAGCCATCACCGGGGTCATTTTAAAAATATATTTTAGGGATCGTGTGGTCAAACCTTTCTTGATTCTTTATGTTGCAATGGGATGGCTCTGCGTGATTGCTATCAAGGAAATGTTGGAAAATATTCCTGAATTTTCGCTTCTTTTTATTGTAATCGGCGGTGCATTTTATATGCTTGGAATTATTTTCTATCTTTGGGAAAAATTACCCTATAATCATGCAATCTGGCATGTATTTGTGATTGGTGGATGCGCCAGCCATTATATTGCCGTTCTTGATCTTGTTCTATGAAAAAACTCGTTTTAGCAGGAATATTTATCATGCCCTTATTTGGAAAAATGCCAGAGATTGGAAAACCAGCACCAGAATTTTCATTACACGATCAGAATGGTAACCTGCATTCATTGGCAGATTATAAAGATAAAAAATTAGTGGTTTATTTTTTCCCAAAAGCAGATACACCGGGCTGAACGAAGCAAGCTTGCGGATTCCGGGATGAATCTGAAAAATATGAAGCATTGGAAATTGAAATTTTGGGAATCAGTTATGATCCCAAAAAAGCTTTAATTGATTTTAAAGAAAAATACAGAATACCTTATAATTTTTTATCGGATAAAAACAGAGTTGTTGGAAAGAAATACGGTGTAAATAATTTCTTATTTACGTCTCGCAAAACATTTCTAATTGATGAAAAGGGAATCTTGGTTCATATCATTGAAAAAGTGAATTTGAACACGCATCCATTGGATGTTTTAAAAGCCTTTGAAAATGCAATAACAGGAGATTAACAATGAAAGTGTCGATAGAATATTGTTCTGTTTGAAACTATTTACCACGTGCTTCCAGTTTGGAAGTGGAATTAAAAACAAAATTTCCCAAGGTTGATACAAAATTGATCTCCAGCGGCGGCGGTGTTTTTGAAGTCACACTGGATGGCGAATTAATTTATTCAAAGAAAGCACTGGACAGGTTTCCGGAAGAGGGTGAAATCGAAACATTGATTAAGGATTATTCAAACTGAATTGAAAATTACCATTCATCATAACGATCGAGACCATTCCGTCGACTTGGATTGCGGAATTGACCTGTCGATCCATAATAGATTTGATGGAAAAAATCCGATATTTTATAACGCAATGCAAACGAGGGCTATTCCGGTTGAAAGAGACGGATTTATTGGGGCTGTAAATAGGGGAGGCGGTTGTAATGTCTCAGTGGCAAATGTGGATATTCACTGCACTGGGACCCATACAGAATGTGTTGGTCATATTGATGATTCCGGGATAATAATCACCGATGTTTGTCCAACAGGATTTATCTCTGCGTCCTTAGTCTCTTTAGAGACTGAAATTGCAAATGAAACCAGTGAGAATTACCACGTACCGTTTTGCGATGAGGATCGTGTTATCACAAAAAAAAATCTGGTTGAAAAGTGGTCCGGAAAATCACCTGAGGTATTAATTCTTCGTACGCTTCCAAATAACGAAAATAAAAAATCCCTAAACTATGACGAAAATCCTGCACCATTTTTTACCAATGATGCCATTGACTATATCACTCATTTAGGCGTTCAAAATTTATTGGTGGATTTACCATCGATTGATAAAGCGGATGATGGGGGACAGTTGGGCAATCATAATCGATTTTTTGAAAAAGGAAAAACAATTTCCGAATTACTTTATATTCCTAACTCTGTTCTGGATGGATTCGGATTTCTCCAGATCCAGATTCCTAATTGGGGACTGGATGCTGCACCCAGCCGTCCAATTTTTTATCCTGTTTAAACAAAAATAGATTTTAATGAGACGTAGTACAATACGTCTCTACACACTTAAATTGACCACCCGGTCATTATTGAATTAATTATGATTTCAACCACAAATCAATTTGAACAATTACCTGCAGAGAAGCAGTCACGGATTGTGGATGCATCTATCTCTGAATTTGCAGAAAAGGACTACGAGACTGCATCCATGAATAAGGTTGTGAACCAGGCTGGGATTTCCAAAGGGTCACTCTTCAATTATTTTAAAACGAAGAGCAGTCTGTATTTTCACATTTACCAATTGGCGATCGGAGAAGTAAAAGCATATCTCCGGAAAGTCCGAGATGAAACGGCTAGCCTATCATTTGATGTACGACTTTCAAAGATTGTGGATTCAGGTGTGCAATTTATCACGGAACATCCACGACTTGCTCAGATCTATTTCCGGTTGGTTTACTCTGGTGATTCTCCCAACAGGGAAAAAATCGTGAATGAACTGCAGTCCATGTCAGAAGACTATCTAGGAAACATAGTTCAGGATGCTATGGACCGCGGTGAGTTAAACCAAAGTTTAGATAAAGGGCAGGCCGTATTCTTTTTAGATGCCGTTCTGAATCGATTTTTGAAGGATTATCATGAAGCACTGGAAACAGGGAATAAGGATCAATTTGACCGAGAAAAGTGGGTGAAGGGGATTACAACATTTTTTAGAAAAGGATTATCTTAAGTGCGAACGTGCTGAAGTGTTCGGGTGTTAAAGTCCATGAACACATGAGCACACAAACACTTCAACACATAAAATAATGAGTGAATTACAAAATAAAGAATATCCATCTGTTCGGGAAATGAGCGATGATCAGCGGATTAGCATTGTTAAAGATATTTTCGCATCTGTTACGGATAGGTATGATTTTTTGAATCGATTTCTATCTGGGCGAAGAGACGTGGCTTGGCGGAAACGCACCGTTCAGGAAATGAATTTCTTCAATACGAATCGGTTTTTGGATGTGGCTACAGGAACAGGTGATTTAGCTCTGTATTGTGCCAACACCTATCCGGATGTGATTGTAACCGGTGTGGATTTCGTTCATGAAATGGTGAATAAGGGAATTGAAAAAGTATCTAACCAACATTTGACAGATCGGGTTGAATTGAAGTGGGGTGATGCCACAAATATAGAATTTGATGACGATTCTTTTGATGTGACCGCCATTGCTTTTGGTATTCGGAATATTCCAGATAAAGATAAAGCTTTATCAGAAATGAAGCGGATTATTGTTCCCGATGGGCAGGTCATGGTTTTGGAACTCACCACCCCAGAGCCGGGTTTTTGGCGGAGTATATACAGTTTTTATCTCAATGGAGTATTACCCAAACTGGCGAAATGGTTCACAAAAAATCCGGCTGCTTATGAATATTTGGCGGATTCTATTATGAATTTCCCTACACGACGTGAATTCCTCTCTCTCATGAAATTAATGGGGTTGAAAAACTGCCGTGCCATTCCACTTACATTTGGTGTATGCACACTTTATATCGGCAATAAATAGGTGGCCCACAAATTACACTAAAAACACAAAAACACTTTAACACTTGAAAAAATATTATGGACAAAAAAACAGCTCTAGAAAAAATGAACGCATTTAGTATTAATACTATGGTGGAACATCTTGGCATTAAGATCACGGATTTTGGCGATGATTTTACCTGTGGGAAAATGCCCGTGGATCACCGTACGGTTCAGCCGTATGGTTTGCTTCATGGCGGTGCATCTGCTGTTTTGGCTGAAACACTGGGAAGTATCGCTGGGGGAATGCAGGTTAATCTTGAAACACAATCTGTTGTGGGTGTGGAAATTAATTGTAACCATTTGCGAAGTGCTCGGGATGGATGGGTTTACGGAAGAGCAACACCGGTAAAGATTGGGCGAAAGATTCAGGTGTGGAATATTGAGATCAAAAATGATGATGATAAACTGGTTTGTGTGAGTCGTTTGACGTTAGCTGTGATTGATAAGTGATCTTTACCGCAAAGGCGCAAAGACGCAGAGAAAAGATTTGATGGATATTATTACTGACAAAAAGATGGATTTAAAATCCCTTTGGTGGAATGCCATGGCGATGAATGGTTCGGTTGCTGTTTGGCGGTGTCCAAGAGAAAAATTAATCCACTTTCTCGCTGACCTATCTGATTCTTCATTGCAAGGTCGAATCGATATCCAGAAGACGGAACGGGGATTTGTGGTGAGTCCTTTTATGAATCCGGAAGGGAATGAGACTTTATTTCTGAAATCTGACATTCTTGCGGTCGGTTCAAATGATGGAATATGGGGAAGGGTACGTGGGGAAGGGGCAATGGGAGATGGAAAATGGCACATGGAAAATGAAAAAACGCCATATCATTTGAATAATCGTCCTGATACGGAGATATCCGGTGAAAAAAATCATTTTATCAAAATGGTGGAAGATGGAATTACAGCCATTGAAGAAGGAGAGTTCGATAAAGTGGTAACCGCTCGGACATTTGACGAACCATTATCCAAAAACTTTGACATTATCGATCAATTTAATCGATTGGAGAAAGCATACCCCGATGCATTTGTGAGTTTGGTTTCCATTCCCGGTCGCGGAACATGGATGGGTGCCACGCCTGAACTTTTGATCGAATCATCTGCAATTCATTTTCGCACCGTATCCGTGGCAGGAACGCAATCATTTCCATTAGACAAAGATTTATCGGATGCGGCATGGAACCAGAAAGAAATCGAGGAGCAAGCTATGGTGAGCCGCTACATCATTGAACAGTTCAAAACCATTCGTCTGCGAGAATTTGAAGAAACAGGACCGCGGTCTGTCCGAGCTGGAAATATGATTCATCTCAAAACAGAGTATAATGTGGATCTGGAAGAAGTTCATTTCCCTGAATTAGGAACAGTCATGCTCAATTTACTTCACCCAACATCAGCAGTGTGTGGCATGCCAAAATTTTCTGCCTTGCGATTCATTGCTGCCAATGAACATTTGAACAGGGAATTCTATAGCGGATTTTTAGGTCCAGTGAATATGAACGGCGTATCCCGACTTTATGTGAATCTTCGGTGTATGCAGATTCTTCGCAGACGGGCTGTCCTTTACGCAGGTGCGGGAATCACCCACGATTCTGTTCCGGAAAAAGAATGGGAAGAAACAGCATTGAAATGTCAGACTTTGTTAAATGTAATGAATGGCCACGGAGCCATGGAGAACACAGAAAATTGATTTGGAATTTATTCACGAAAATTCTGTGATCTCTGTTGCTATAAAAAACACCCAGCATATTTATGATTTGGTGGGGGTCTGTGCTGGTTTTGGCGTGGAGAAGGCGATAGTTTGTCCGGGATCCAGATGCGCACCGTTACTGATCGGATTTGGCAAACATCCAGATATTGAAACGATTTCTGTCACCGATGAGCGCTCGGCCGGATTTATCGGACTTGGGCTTGCACAGCAATCGGGAAAACCTGTGGTATTAGTTTGTACTTCTGGAACGGCTGCTCAAAATTTTACTCCGGCGGTGACAGAAGCATATTATCAAAATGTGCCACTTATTGTATTAACGGGAGATCGCCCACCGGAATGGATTGACCAGTGGGATGGACAAACGATTCGTCAGAAAAATTTATACATTGATCACATCAAAGGCAGTTTTATTTATTTTGAAGACAACACAGATTTAGCTGAAAAAGCATTGGAATTGGCTTTGGATGGTGCGACTGGGCCGGTTCATTTGAATATTCCAATTCAGGAGCCGTTTTATCCTGAATCATTGGATAGAATTAGATTTGCCACAAAGTCGCAAAGACCGCAGAGAAATAATTCAATTACCATTTTTGATGAAATTTGGGAAGAACTTCAGTCTGAACTCAAAAATGCAGAAAAAGTGATGATTTTAAGTGGGCAGATGGCACCTAATTCTGAATTAGTTCAAATGTTGAATAAAATTAATGTGCTAATTGTTGGAGATGTGATTTCTAATCTCCATGGTACGAACAATGTTATTAAATCCCCAGACTTACTTTTTAAAACGGATGATGATTCCCTTGCTCCGGACTTTCTCATCACATTTGGACGGTCGGTGATTTCTAAAAATCTTAAACTGTATTTACGAAAATATAAACCAAAAGTTCATTGGCATATTGGATTGGGGATGGTGGGGGATCCATTTCAATCGTTGACTAAAACTGTTCAATTTTCTCCAGATATTTTCTTTAAGAAATGGAGTAATCAAAAAATTCAAATTCATAATCAACGTGATTACCAATCCATTTTAGCAGAATCACAACAAAAAGTGAATAAAGAATTTAATTCGAAATTGGAAGATACTGATTTCAATTATTTCAGTGCTGTTCAAAAAGTGATTCAAAGATTGCCTAAAAACAGTGTGCTCCATTTGGGGAACAGCATGCCGGTTCGGATTGCCAATTTTATTGGGATTGATTATTCTGGAATTGATGTTTGGTGTAACCGTGGGACATCTGGCATCGATGGCGTTGTAAGCACGGCTGTTGGGCATGCATTGGCTGATCCGGATCGACCGCATACGTTGATTATTGGAGATCTTTCATTTTTTTATGATCGGAATGGACTGTGGTTGAATCATGAATTCCCAAAAAATTTGCATATCATCATTTTGAATGACAACGGCAGCGGCATTTTTAATACGATTCCCGGACCTACCAATCAAGATGGATTGGTTGACTTATTTACAACTCCCCATAATCGGACAGCGAAACTCACTGCACAAGAGTACAAAATGGAATATTGGAGCGTTGGATCAATGGATGAATTGGAAAAAGCGCTGGAGAAATCTGAATCAGGGATTTTAGAAATTTTCACTGAAATGAAAATAAATACAAAAGTTTTTAAAAAGATAACCACAAATTAAAAAAAGTGTTCGTGTGTTCGAGTGTTCACACCCTTGAACACAATAGCACAGAAACACTTAAACACTTGGAAAAGGAGATTATTATGAATTGGAAACAGAATTGGGAAACCATTAGAGAATACGATGAAATCAAGTTCGATTTCTTTGAAGGGATTGCCAAGATTAGTATCAATCGGCCAGAGAAGCATAATGCATTTACGCCGCGAACGGTGAAAGAAATGATTGATGCCATGAACATTTGCCGGGATGACAAAAATATAGATGTGATTATTTTTTCCGGTGAAGGTGGGAAAGCTTTTTGCAGTGGTGGTGATCAAGGTGTTAGGGGTCACGGCGGTTATGTGGGCAAGGATGAAGTACCGCGCCTGAATGTACTGGATTTGCAAAAGCAAATTCGCTCCATCCCAAAAGTGGTGATTGCAGCTGTGGCAGGATGGTCCATTGGTGGTGGGCATGTGCTTCATGTGGTGTGTGATTTAACTATTGCTGCAGAAAATGCCATGTTTGGTCAAACGGGCCCGAAAGTGGGTTCTTTTGATGGCGGGTTTGGTGCATCCTATTTGGCACGGAGTGTGGGGCAGAAAAAAGCCCGGGAGATTTGGTATCTCTGCGATCAATATAACGCTGAACAAGCATTGAAAATGGGATTGGTGAATACGGTGGTTCCACTGGATGAATTGGAAGATACATTCATCGCATGGGCGAAAAAGATTCAGGAGAAATCGCCCTTGGCCATTCGGATGTTGAAGTCATCTTTTAATGCGGAATTGGATGGACAAGTGGGCATCCAAGAGCTGGCAGGGAATGCGACTTTGCTCTATTATTTATCCGATGAAGCGAAAGAAGGGCGGGATGCCTTTGTGGAAAAACGGAAACCAGATTTTTCAAAGTATCCCAAGTTTCCTTAAATAACGTTTATGTATTTAAATGTTCAGGTGTTCAGAAATGAATACGTTAATACTCTAGCACTATAACACATCGTTATGGAATAAATGATTAAAACTTGGCTCTCCGCTTTTAGATTAAGAACGCTACCCCTTGCCTTTTCCTGTATCATTATGGGGAGTGGCTTGGCGTATGCTGCTGATCAATTTAATTTGACTGTTTTTGTGTTGGCGCTGATTACGACTCTTTTTCTGCAGATTCTTTCCAATTTAGCGAATGATTATGGAGACTTTATTAAAGGAACGGACAATGATGAACGGGTAGGGCCCGATCGGACATTACAATCTGGATTAATTACCAAAGCAAAAATGATAAAAGCTATGTGGGTGATTGCGTTGCTTTGTTCTATCTTTGGTGTATGGCTTATTTCTGAAGGCACTATTGGTTTAGAATTTAAAAAAGCCGGTTTATTTGCTATTCTTGGACTCTCCGCAATGGGTGCTGCGGTGAAATATACTATGGGAAAAAACCCATATGGTTATGCAGGATTGGGCGATATTTTTGTCTTTTTATTTTTTGGATGGTTGGGTGTTTTGGGTTCGTACTTTCTTCATACTCATACGTTTCATTGGGAACTGTTACTTCCCGCATCTTCCATTGGATTTTTTACTACGGCTGTTCTCAATATCAATAATATGCGTGACCATGAAGCGGATGCTAAATCTGGAAAGAATACGTTGGTGGTTCGAATTGGGATTGAAAAAGCAAAAAATTACCATCAGGCATTAATTTTTGGTGGTATTACGCTGGCATTCGTTTTTGTAATTCCCAGTTCTCAATATTTCCATTATGCCTTTGCAGTCACCATTCCATTATTTGTTAGGTTTGTTCAATCAATTCGAAAAAGAAATGATTTCGAGAATTTTGACCCTTTTCTGAAAAAACAGGCAATAGCAACTTTTATATTTGCGATCCTTTTTGTACTTGGGATCAATATGTGATGGATTTCAATTGGACGAAACGTACATTAACTTTTAAACAGCCCGCTGGTACGTCCCGTGGTGTGATGAAAAGTCGGGATGTTTGGTACATTGCATTGTCAGAGAATGGAATTAATGGGATTGGGGAATGTGCACCTTTACCGGGATTAAGCCTTGATGATTTTAATCAAATTGAATCCAAACTGGATGAAGTTTGTGGCAATTTAGGATTATTTATTCAGGATTTATCATTGTTGCAATATTTTCCTTCCATTCGTTTTGGATTGGAAATGGCGCATTTGGATTTAAAAAATGGTGGTGGGCAAACTTACTACGACTCACCATTCACCAGTTCCCATTCACCAATATCCATTAATGGATTGATCTGGATGGGTGACACTGATTTTATGATTCCGCAAGTAGGAGAAAAACTGGCAGAAGGTTGGCGATGCATCAAAATAAAGATCGGTGCCCTGGACTTTGATAAAGAATGCCAAATCCTACGATTGATTCGTTCAGAATTCAGCCGAGATGATGTTGAACTCCGGGTGGATGCAAATGGTGCATTTACTGAAAATAATGTTAAGGAAAAATTAGACCGATTGGCAGAATTTGATCTTTATTCCATTGAGCAGCCGATTCAACCTGGACAATGGGATTTATTATCAGAATTATGTCAGTGTTCGTCCGTTCCAATAGCATTGGATGAGGAATTGATTCCCCTTGTTGAAGAGACAGAGAGAATCAAAATGTTGGACAAAGCGAATCCACAATATCTTGTATTGAAACCCAGCTTATTGGGTGGATTTTATGAATCCGAAAAGTGGATTCAATTAGCAGAAGAAAGAAATATC
>DQOT01000178.1 GCA_015658495.1 Fidelibacterota bacterium
ATAAAAGATATCCTCCTGATCCACATACATTGGTTGTAATCCATCATGGATAATGACGGCAATTTCATAAGCAAAAGCTGGATCGTAAGCCTTCATATTGGGAATAGCAGAGGCTATGAGATGACTGTGGCCATCCTGATGCTGGAGACCTTCACCAGCAAGAGTGGTACGTCCTGCAGTTGCCCCCAAAAGAAATCCCTTGGTGCGCATATCTGCCGCTGCCCAGATAAAATCCCCCACACGCTGGAATCCAAACATGGAGTAATAAATAAAGAAAGGGATCATATTGACACTATGATTACTGTAAGAGGTACCAGCGGCAATGAAGGAGGAAATGGCTCCTGCTTCCGTAATACCTTCCTCTAGAATCTGACCGTCCGTGGCTTCCCGATAATAGAGAAATTGGTCTGAATCCACAGGGTCATACACCTGGCCGACATGGGAGTAAATCCCCAACTGACGGAAAAGTGGATCAATACCAAATGTGCGCGCTTCATCAGGAATAATAGGTACAATATGCTTGCCTATATTTTCATCTTTAGTAAGCAATGTCAAAATCCGAACGTAAGCCATTGTAGTGGAAATTTCACGATCACCGGAGCCCTTCAGTAGTTCATCCAAAATGGAAAGCGGGGGGATTGTCAGGGGAGGGGCTTTATCCGTTCGCAGCGGGAGGAAACCACCCAACTCTTTACGACGCTCCTTTAAGTATTTTATTTCGTCACTTTCTTCACTGGGTTTATAAAAAGGCGCTTTTATACACTCTTCATCAGAAAGGGGAATATCAAAACGTGAGCGGAAATGGAGCAGTTCATCTTCATTGAGTTTTTTCTGCGAATGGGTAATGTTCCTGCCTTCCCCGGCTTCACCCAAACCGTAACCCTTGATAGTTTGGGCAAGAATCACAGTGGGTTGTCCCCTGTGATTTATAGCTTCCAAATATGCTGCATAGACTTTAGCAGGATCATGCCCACCCACTCTGAATTTCCAGATTTCATCATCCGTGTATTGTTCCACCATTTTCAAAAGTTCTGGATATTTACCCCAGAAATGTTCCCGGATGTAGGCGCCGCCTTCAACCACATATTTCAAGCTGTCACCATCTACCATTTCTTCCAATCGTTTTATGAGTAGTCCTGATTCATCCTTTTCCTGGAATGTATCCCAATCAGAACCCCATACCACTTTGATAACATTCCAACCGGCACCCCGGAAAGCGCCTTCCAATTCCTGAATAACTTTTCCATTTCCACGAACGGGTCCATCTAACCTTTGCAAGTTACAGTTTACCACAAAAATAAGGTTGTCCAGTTTTTCCCGAGAAGCTAGTGTAAGTGCACCCATGGATTCGGGCTCATCCATTTCACCATCCCCTAAAAATGCCCAGACTTTGCGGTTATGATTTTCCATGATTTTCCGATCATGGAGGTAGTGCATAAAACGTGCCTGATAAATAGCCATTATGGGTCCCAGACCCATTGACACGGTAGGAAACTGCCAGAAATTGGGCATGAGCCAGGGGTGAGGGTAAGAAGACAGCCCACCCTCAGATGCCAATTCTTTTCTAAAATTTTTCAACTGTACTTCAGTAAGTCTTCCCTCTAAAAAAGCACGTGCATAAATCCCGGGAGATGCATGTCCCTGTAAAAAAGCAAGATCTCCACCATGGTAATCATGACCTCGTAAAAAATGGTTGAAGGCCACTTCATATAATGTGGCAGCGGAGGCATAGGAAGAAATATGACCACCGATTCCGTGATGTTCCCAATTGGCGCGAACCACCATTGCCATAGCATTCCAGCGGATCAGGGATTTAATACGCCGTTCAATTGCCCTGTCACCAGGAAACGGTTTTTGGTGACTTGGTGGAATGGTATTTACATAGTCCGTCGTGGCGCTATAAGGCATCCGAACGCCATTCCGCCGGGCAAACTCAATTAATTTTTCCAAAAGAAAATGGGTTCGGTCTGTGCCGGAAGTTTCTAAAATCGAGCGAATAGAATCGATCCACTCTTGCGTCTCTTGAGGATCAGAATCCTGGTACTTAATTGAGTTATTCATCTATAGATGTGTCTTTTATAATTTTGTGCTGAATTTGAGGTGAAAAAAATACGCATTTTAAAAATGGGAAAACAAATGCTACTCTTAGAATGTACTCATTTTTGTTAATAATTTTTCCCATCCAATCTCCAGCAATATAGATTTCATATAACGAAAACCAGCACCATAAATTTCATCCGGGTCATTTTCCATTGCCTGTAGATGGATTTGGGAAAAACGAGTATTATCATTTTTATAAATGAGGTAACTGCCCAGATTGCAAAAATCTTCTGCTGTTTTTTCATTTAATTGAATGGAATTTATTTCCAGCCATATATGGAGGAATTCATGTGCTAAAACAGCTTCAAATTCTAATCGAGGTAATCCGGATAATATAAAAATATGATA
>DQOT01000299.1 GCA_015658495.1 Fidelibacterota bacterium
AATTAAAAAACCCCACATTTCTGCAGGGTTTAGGTGGCTCCGGAGGAGGGACTCGAACCCCCGACCTGGTGGTTAACAGCCACTCGCTCTACCAACTGAGCTACTCCGGATCGTTTTTTCTTCCGGAAAACTCCGGAATAATTGATTTTTATTTAAAAAAAGCGGGCAAATTTAGTGTGATAATTTACCCTGTCAAAGATTACAATTCCTTCTCAGCGATCAATTTTCTCTTCTTGTCAAAGAGGCCACTATCTGCGTGAGATTGCGTAATATAAACAACCGTATCTTCTGTATGGGGTTCTCCATAAACAGAATGGATAGATTTTAATCCACCCAGCCATTTTCGTTCATCAGCAAGATAAACTAAATCGCCCACATCTGCTCCCATAGATTCCATATCACCAATGGAAAAGCAAACGATATCTTCTTCCCCCTCTTTTATATCCCATTTTACTTTAATCGATTCACCAGGGCGATCATTGGGTGCACTTCCTTTAAAAAATTCGCGGGCTTTATCGAGCGACCATACCGTAAGACCTTCTATTTTTTTCTCGGTGGGTGATGTGGTTAATAATCCAACAATGACTCCAGACCCGGCACACACCAATGTATTATACAATGCACGTATATAAGTGTAGGGACGCTCCGGATTAAACTCTATACCATGGTCAAAGGGTGAAATAAATATTTGAGGGTATTTGTTTCCAATCCACATAAACACTGCACCACCCAGAAATGTTGCAAAGGCAGCAGGAGTTGAATATCGTTTCCAGAATATTCCCAAAAATATTGCCACCACAAGTGGGGGCGTCATGGTGCTGTGAAAGAATCCATGTGCTTCGTATAATGTTGGAAAATTATTAAAAAATATTGTGCTTAATGCACCTACGGCAGTGGCACCGGCAGAAACGATCATAGCTACTTTTAAGTAATGTTTATCATCTTTATCTTTTACTAATGGTCGATAAACATCGTTAATTACTACAGCGGCAACGGCGTTGATCAAGGTATCCACTGTGGACATGAGCGCTGCAGCAACTGCTGCGATCACAAAAGCGAATACAATCTCACTCCCCGTGATCAAATAGGCGACTTGTGTAAAAACATGATCCAACTGGGTTGCAGCATTCCAGGCTTCAGGTGTAACGATACTGATTGCTTTCCCTACCCAACCGGCATTTGAAACGACGATAGTTGAAATAGGTAAAAGTACGAGAACATTAAAAGCTGCTGCTTTCCGTCCTTCATTCACAGATTTACAGGCCATGAACCGCATGATGAGTCCTTGATTCATAAATAGGAAACCGACTGAACCTGCCACGCCATCCTGCCAAAAGATCCCTACAAAATTAAAATTAGCCGGCTGATTAAAATGTGCCAACGGAAGTTTAAATTCAGGAGAAAGCACATTCCAGAAAACTGAAAATCCACCTACATAATTGACCCCAAGTATAAAAACCAATATCCCGGCAAATAGCAAAATAAACCCTTGGGCCAAGTCTGTAAAGATCACAGCCGTTTGACCCCCAAATGTGATATAGATTCCTGAAATGATGGCCACAATAAAAATGATGGTGTAAAGATCTATTCCGAGGAGCGGTTCCAGCGTTTTTCCCATGGTGAGAAAACCAATAGCAATATAACCGATCATATATCCAAGAATTGCGATCGTTGCCAAAACCCGAACACCTGGATTAAACCGACGTTCAAAGTAATCAGGAATGGAACGGACCTTGGTGTAATAAACGATTGGGAGCCAGCCAAACAAAAAAAGTGGCATAAAGAACCAATCATTCATGTAAGTCATGGTTGAGGAGAATCCATGCTCATAAGCCTTAGCGGAATATTTTAAGAAACTATGGCTTCCCACGCCAGTGGCCACAATGGACATGGTTACCAGCCACCAGGAAAACCGACGTCCGCTGAAAAAGAAATCTTGTGTCGTTTTATTGTATCGTGCGAAAAAAGAACCAAATCCAAGGATTAAAGCAAAATAACCAAAAATGATGACCCAAAATGAAGCTGATGTTTGAATAGCGCCGTCCATCATCTGACTCCTTTTGGTTTTTTGACCAAAGTGAAAATTAAATTAATGGCCATAGCCAACATGATTAATCCAATCAAGGTCGCAAACAACATTTCACCTATTGCAATAAATGTGAATAACCCATGGATTCCCATATAATATAAAAAACCAAAAATGAGAATTTGGTACCATTCTTTATGTCTGACTCTCTCAAGCTTTAATGATCTTGATCGGAGAATAATAAACATCCCAATTAAGAAAAATCCTCCCCCAACACCATACAAATAAATGTAGGGTATCCAGATTCGACTGAAATCAAGCATGTGTGCTTTCCTTTAATTTATCGAAGTGCGGCTTCAGATTATCCCAAGATTCCTGTAATCCTTCCACTATCACTTTTGTGTGCCCAACAACGGGCATAAAATTAGTATCACCGCGCCAACGTGGTACAATATGATAATGCAAATGTTCTTCAATTCCCGCGCCACCAGCTTTCCCAAGATTTGCGCCAAAATTGAACCCTTCTGCATTCATAACCTTTTTCAGGATGTTCATGGATACGTTTGCCAAATGCATGATCTCAAGATTACATGGGGCAGAAAGGTCATCTGTTTCTGCAGTATGCTCATAGGGAGAGATCATGAGATGACCATTAGAGTATGGATAAAGATTCATCAGGATAAAAGATTCTTCGCCACGATATAATACAAGATTCTCCCGATCATCATTGGATTGAAATTTATTACAAAATATGCATCCGTCTTCTTTCGATGATCGGATATAATCAATCCGCCAGGGAGCCCAGAGTTTTTTCATGGTTTAGTGAGCAGTGATAGGTAACTGGTGAGTTGTTATGGGTAGCGGGTGCCTTGTGAAGATGGGTGGAAATTTATTACTAAAATAATTCCATTTAATTTATTTTTTAGAAAATTGGATTGATTCTTTGAAGTGCCATGTGCTTTAGCAATATTATTTGTCACGGATAAAAACGCATCACGCCTTTGGTTTTCAAGAACAAATCTTTCTTTAAGATGAAGTTGATTAATAATGATATATACTTTTTCCCTTAATTCCCGGGCAAGATTGTACAATTCAAAATCATCCAACCGGAATCGATCTGATTCGCTAATATTGTAATCTATAGTTTTTTCTGGTTCCCGATAGTCAACCATCTACTTTTCCCCCATCACATTATTCTGATAACAAATCATTACGGCTCACCAGTTAACAGCTAACAGTTTTCCATCAAACATCATCAGTCTGCCGAGCCTTGATAACACGCTGTTCTTGATCTTTCGGCATTTTTTCATAGTGACTAAATGATTCTGCATGAATCCCGCGTCCGCCTGTCAAGGATCGAACCGTCGTAGCGTAATGATATAATTCAGCTTGGGGAACTTGCGCCTTGATCACCTGGAATTTTCCATCCGCGTCCATACCCATGATCTTTCCACGCTTTCCGGAAATATCTCCCATGATGTCACCCATGAAATCTTCAGGAACCGTTACTTCAATATCCATGATCGGTTCGAGCAGACAAGGTTGTGCTCCCATAAATGCTTCCCGAAATGCATGTTTTCCGGCGGTTTGAAATGCAATATCCTTTGAATCAACCGGATGCATTTTCCCATCATAAAAATCTATTTTGAGATCGACAACCTTACAACCGGCAATAATACCATCCGAGCATGAGGTTTTTACGCCTTTTTCTACGGAAGGGACAAAAACACGGTCCACATTTTGTCCCACGAGAGAATGTGTGAATTCGACACCATCGCCCCGTTGTTTCGGTTCGATCCTCATCCAAACTTCAGCAAATTGTCCCGCCCCACCAGATTGTTTTTTATGCCTGTATTTTGCAGCTCCATTCCCCATGATGGTTTCACGATAGGGTACTTTGGGTTCTTCTAATTCGATACCGATTCCAAACCGACGTTTCAATCTCTCAGTCGTTACTTTTAAATGGAGCTCCCCTTGTCCGGAAATGATTGTCTGCTTTACTTCGCTATCCACGCGATAAATGAAGGTAGGATCTTCTTCATGGAGCGTGGCAAGTCCAACGGCAAGTTTTTCCTCATCCCCTTTCGCTGTAGGTACAATGGCAGCATGTATATTGGGATTGGGGAAATTCATTGGAGGTAATGTGACGTGTTTCCCTGAACAAAGTGTATTACCTGTGTGGGTATTTTTCAATTTGACAACACCGGCAATATCCCCGGCTGACAATTGGTCCACTAGAGTCCGGTTTTTCCCGTTCAGGATAAACATCTGGCCGAAACGCTCATTGGTATTTCGATCAGAATTATAATAATCCTTTCCCGTTCTCACTGATCCTGAATACACCCGGAAAAGAGATAATTCACCCACATGAGATTCAGCCACGGTTTTAAAGATCTGCAGAACTGTATTCAATCCATCCAAGGAAATCTCCACATTATTTCCAGATTCATCGTGGGCTGTCACAGTCTTTCGGTCATCCGGAGAGGACCCATATTTTGAAATGAAATCACAGACACGAGCTACACCAATGTTGGATGTTGCTGATGTACAAAATAAGGGGATAAATGATTGGTCCTGGATCGCCTGGTGGATGCCGCCTCTCATCTCTTCTTCTGAGAGCCCACCTTGTTCAAAGAATTTTTCCAGGAGGGAATCATCTGATTCTGCAACATATTCGATCAATTCTTCATGTAAACCTTTTACCTGGTCTTGCAATTCTTCGGGTAATTCACCCTCTGTCATTTTCCCTGAACCATCGGTTTGATAGGTGATCAACTTGGTTCGAAGTACATCTACATTCCGGTTATAACTCGGTCCTGCATTCACCGGAATCTGCATGGGGAAAACATTATTTCCAAACCGTTTCTTGGCTTGTGCAAGGATTCCGTCAAAACGGGTATGCTCACGATCAAATCCATTGATCACTAATATTTTTGGGATTCCTAATTCTGTGGCTTGGTTCCACATAGTTTCTGTTCCCACTTCCACACCATTTACTGCATGAATTGTAATGACTGCAAGATCAACAACGCTTAAAGATCCAGTGGCTTCCCCGATAAAATCGGAATAACCGGGTGTGTCAATCATATTAAATTTTTTCTCCATCCATTCCATGTGGAGTGGTGTGGCATGGATAGAGATTTGGCGTGCTTTTTCTCCGGGATGATAATCGGATATTGTAGAACCGTCTTCGATTTTTCCAAGACGGTTCGTCTCACCGCCAAGTTTCAACATGGCTTCTGCCAGACATGTTTTTCCCGCAGCGCCATGTCCGACAATCGCAAAATTCCTAATATCTGATGATTGATACTGTTTCATAATTCAGCCTCTTTCAAGTCGTATAATGTTAAATGGAAGGGTGTGGAGTGTAACATCTCACTCCGTCAAAAATCAAGAAAATTAAAGGTCGAGAGAACGGGTTTCTTCAATATAGGCTCTTAAAACAGGAATCACATAAATATCATCTAAATTATATTCAAGAAAACTTGTAGCGAGCGTTTTTAATCGATGTTCCATCGGTTTCATTTTATTCACAACAATGACGGTTTCATCATTTACAATGCAAGTCCCGCCGGCAAAGTCTCCTTTCCCTTTTACGATCTTTACACCGAGCCGCTGACCCAGTTCTTCAAATTCTGTATAAAGTTTCTCTTTTTCCATCAAGTCAAATTTCCATGACCGCTTTTTTTCAGAAAATCGACCATCGCCTTCACATCTTCCACTTTATCTCTGGGGACCACCAAAGTGGCATCATCTGTATTCACCACAACCAGATTACTCACACCGAGTACAGCTGTGAAGCGACCATTGGACTGGATCAAATTGTTTTTTCCATCCATAACTTTACCTTTTCCTCGGACGATATTGCCATCAACATTGGTATTCAGCACATCATAAAGAGCATTCCAGGATCCAATATCATTCCATTTGAATTCTCCGCTGACCATATAAATATTTTTCGCTTTTTCCAAGAGCCCATAATCAATGGATTCTGATTCAATGAAATGCCAAATATCCCGAAATGGCTCACCTTTTTGAATTTTGGGCGCAATGAGTTTCAACGATTCAGAAAGTTCAGGCATATGTTTTTCCATGGTATTTAAAAAGGTGCTCACCTTCCAGAAAAACATACCTGCATTCCAAACAAAATCTCCGCTGGCAATAAATCTCCGTGCCAAGTCTTTATGGGGCTTTTCTGCGAATGTTTTCACCCGGTAGGCCCAGAGATGGTCTTCATCACTGGTTTCGTCGTATTGAATGTACCCGTAAGCAGTAGAAGGGCTTGTGGGTCGAATCCCGATGGTCACCAGGTTCTCACCTTTTTTAGCGAGATGGTCCGCTGTATTAACCGCGTTTTCGAATTTCCTATGTCCGACAATCAAATGATCTGCTGGAAAAATACCCATGACAGTATTCGGCTCGGATAAACCAAGCAGCGCTCCAACCAACCCAATGGCTGGTGCTGTATTTTTCCCTTCAGGTTCAACAATTACATTTTTAGGATGGATACCAGAAATGTCATTCACGATGTAATCGTAAAGATCCTCCCGAGTGACAATATAAATATCCGTTACTTTTCGGATTTTCTTCAAGCGATCCACCGTCATTTGCAGCATGGACTTGTCGCCAACAATATTTAATAATTGTTTGGGTCTGCTGTGACGGCTATAGGGCCAGAATCGGGTTCCGCTTCCCCCGGCAAGAATCACACATTTCATATTATGGATGTTGTTCCAAATTTATTTGGTTGAGTTCAAGATCCCAGTTTGTCCGAATCTTGACAGTATCAGGATAGGCATAAAACCATTCAGATGGTTTGTAGGGATGGACTGTCCCATAAGAATAGTGATCATTCCCGTCCAAATCTTTGAAAAATAAGAGTAAATAATTTCCTTCCGGTAAATGAATCATATCAAAATTGCCATGGGAATTTACAACGGTTCGAAACGTGCTGGGTTCCTTTTCCATGGATGACACTTCCAACACCATTTTTTCATCAACTTTTTTTTCAAGGGACCC
>DQOT01000131.1 GCA_015658495.1 Fidelibacterota bacterium
GAATTGGCCAGTATTTCTGCTGATGATATTCAATCATCTTTATCAAAGTTTGGAAATACGCTTGCCCGTTCACTGAAAGGAATCATACAACGGGCATGGATCCGCATGGATCATTTGGAGAACCGAACCACGCTCCAACAACCCCAAAAGAAAATCCAGAGACAAATCAAAAAATTAGCCCAACACCACCAGCGAATAGTTCATGGAATGGATGTGACCCAAACACATTTTCTGGAAAAAACAGAAGCATTGGCAAAGCAATTGGTTGGACTTGGTCCTAAGCAGGTGTTGGACAGAGGCTATTCCATCGCATTTGATCCATGGGGTGAAATCATACGCAAATCCACGGATGTGAACATTGGCGAAACATTTACACTTAAAACAGGACAGGGATCGCTGGATGCTGAAAAAACATCTGATCATCCCGAACTCTAAAACCCGAAATTTTATGATGACAAAAAAAGAAAATCAACTTTCATTTGAAAGCGCATTAGAACGGTTGGAATCTCTGGTTGAAAAAATGGAATCCGGGGATGCCACACTGGAGCAAAGCCTGGCATGGTTTGAAGAAGGAATGGGACTCATTAAATCCTGCCAGAATCAATTGAAGCATGCGGAACAAAAAGTGCAGGCATTAATCAAAAATAGTGAAGGTGAAATCACCCTGAAGGGTGCTGGATGAACGCACCGAAAACATTCGGTATTTGGGGGAATACAGAGAAGGATTCCTTTTGGGAAACACTTCCAGAAATTCTCGCCTGGGCGGATAAAAATGGAATGGGTGTGCATTTAACCACACGTATTATTGGGGATGAAAATTGCACCGATAAAAACCTGCCGGCCATCGAATCTAAAGATGATATCGGTTCAATGGATTTCATGCTGGTGTTGGGAGGCGACGGGACATTTCTCTCCTTAGCACGAGCCATGGAACACCGGGAAACACCAATCCTGGGAATTCATTTGGGCGATCTTGGGTTTCTCGCGAAAGTGACAAAAGCCGATCTATTTTCACGCTTAAACCAAGTTGCAGCCGGTGATTTCATTATGGAAAAAAGAATTCTGGCCCGGGCACTGATCCGAAAAAATGGGCATACAATTCAACATATTGGATTAAACGATTTTGTGTTGAGAAATGGGGAATCTCACCGCATGTTAAGTGCCACGGTAAAGGTGAATGATCATTTGGTAGGCAATTATAAAGCCGATGGCTTGATCATTTCAACACCCACAGGATCTACGGCTTATTCCTTATCCGCCGGCGGACCTATTGTGACACCAACTGTGGATTCGTTGGTGATTACACCAATTTCTGCCCATACCTTAACATCACGGCCGTTGGTGGTTCCAGCAGACTCCAGAATTGTATTGGTATTTCCCGAAACAGATGATTCAATACTCTTTATAGCCGATGGACAAATCCATGAAACCTTGGATCCATCCTGTACAGTTTCAATTACAAAATCTGATTATGAGATCAATCTGATCGATTTTAAAGATTGTGATTATTTCCAAACACTGCGGACAAAAATGGGCTGGGGACGACGTGGTGAAGGGTAACTGGTGAGATGTGGTGATTTATTTTATTTTTTCTTTTTATACAGGTGGTCTGTTTCCACAATGCCCTTCGAGAATACTTTCCGGATACCCATTCTTAAAGAAGTATCAAATCGCAAATAAAGATCCCGGATCTTCTGGCTTGGCCTGCCCCTGAAAGAGGTTACATGAAATTGTTCATTGGCTTTTAATGGGGAATCAGAAAAATAATAATTTGATACACAGCACCTAGACCCTTCATGCGTGACGGGACTCACGGAATGCCAGGAAGCATCATGTGTTGCCATGACCACCAAGCGATTGAATTTGCTGTGAATGGTGGTCTGTTCGTTTTTCACACCCCTGGCCAAATTTCGAGATTACCGCCAAAATCCAACTCCCAATTCGGCGTCACATAATACAATAAATTGAAAACGCGCCACTTGTTTCTGTCCTTATCATGGGAATTATCTAGATGCGGATTTAAGAACTGATCTTTGCCCATGCTTGAAATTCCGCCAGCATACAAATGTTCATCCGGATACAAAGAGTCTATACCACAAACTTCTTGGATGAATGAAACAATCCGTTTATCCTGGAACGCATAAACGGCCTCTTCCAGAATAGGTTCATATTGATTCAATTGCGCTGCCACATACTTGAACTCCCGCAAGTCTTTTCTCTTTTTCATGAATTCCAGTTTTGGGAAAGATGCATAAATGGAATCCGCTATTTCTCCTGGAAGTAAATTATCTATGAAAAAATGCCCGATGGAGTCCTTCGATTTATTATATGATTCCGAGATGGAATATTTTTCCTGCTGGAGTCGGAACAAAATGTGATTGGCTAAATATTGTCTATTCATTTAATTATAGAAAGGGTGATTTTATCTATACAATTTATCACCCCAAAATGGCATATGTTCCCCGTCGTTAAATGTTGGGTCAATTGCATAATCACCTATAATTTTAATGGGTAAAGTCGTAAAACAGCCACTAAATGTATAGTCCTTCTAACTGTTTCATAATGAGTTTTTTCTGGTTTTCAATGTTATCATTTCTATGATTGTAACGCCAGACA
>DQOT01000129.1 GCA_015658495.1 Fidelibacterota bacterium
AAAAATTGAAATTTTGCATAACCCCGGAAGGTTTTTGAACATAATCCTGTCTTCGTATTGTGCTTCCCATTTTGCTGTCCCTAAATAGGGGTTGGGCACAACCAATACTGCGGATAATTCCGGTTGGATATCGCCCGCTTCATAAAGGTTTTTTGTAAAAACCGGTATAGGTGCATTGCCCACAGATTTATTGTAATTGGAAAGAGGTGAATAAGCAGGCGCTAAACCGGCGTCCGGATGCCCTGAATCATAGGCGGACACACAATAATAATACGGCAAGCCGTAAACAGGTGCTGAAACTGTATCCCCCCAAACTGTGACAAACCCTGTATCAGAAAATGTATTTGTAATATCCGGCAGTGTCGTTAGAATCCAATTTCCATCGCTATCTTTTTGGTTGAGAGTATCGCCATTGATATGCACCACGTAAGTCCCTGCCCTAGAATTACTTTTTTCGAAAGCAGCGATGAGATCCCAATCCTGAGGTCCGTAGGTGGCTCTGTAAATCTGATATCCCTTAAAATCATTCACACCCTGGGCATCATCAAAAAATGATTCAGAAGAACTATCCCAAACAAGATTCATACCGCCACTGATGGGACTGTAAGACAATAATGGAACACTGGGCGGGATCGGCAAAGCCCAGTGACTTCCCTGGTCAAAATCGCAAGGATCCATTGGCGTACAATCACTGCCGGAATAATAGGCAATAACTGCATTTTCTGCATTCGCCCGCAGGTCTCTTAAGCCTGTTCCGCAGACAATAGCGAAAACAACCTTGATCGTATCATTTTCCGGAATATCAAATGGTCCTGTGGAAAGAAGAAAACGATAATCAAATTGAGGATAGCCCAGTTCAAGTGGATTGTTTAAGAATTTTTTCCCCTGACTTGCTGAATGCCGTCCCTTTATATAATCCAGTTTATCCTTATCGGTGCCGGGGTCACTTTCCCAATTCCACCATTGATGTGAATAGCCGGCCATATAGTTTTTACCATCTCCTGCTGTAATCTGTTTTCCCGCATCGGTGTAAATAATTTGGCCACCTATGAATCCTTCATTAGTGGGCGATTTTTCTCTTTCGCCGTAATCATTGGTGGAAGATCCAGGATTATCGCCATCGTAAATGTAAGACATGATCCGGGGATAAAGATATCCGATCAAGACCGTGCCATCGGCAAGGACAGCATTTTCACCGGCAACGCGATCCAAATCATCTACATCCGCCTGCCATTGCAACGTGTCACCTGCCGGATCTAAAATCAGGGCCCATTCATCATAGAACCCATCCTGCTCCCCTTTGGCCGGATTATAATTCGGATTCTGGGGCTGATCTTTTAAATAGGGAACGCCATACTCATCATACCCGGTTAATCCGTCATTATCAAGATCCATGGGATCAACAACATCCATTAAGTCCGTATTGGAATCAACACCATCCCAGCCCTCATAATCCACAAGGTCATCAATATGCGGTTCAGTATCGTCCGATGAGGACACATCAATATCGTACCAAAAACTTACGAAGACATCTTCCAAATCGCCGTTTAAACCTGTGTTGACAATTTTATACTCAAAAACAATAAAATCATCATAAGTGGGAAGGCTCCAGGTTAACCCGCGTTGAAATATTTTTAACCCAATGGGTATATGGTTGCTCTCAGGTCGTTCATCAATATCATCAAATACGACATAAGAATCTTCGATGGATTTCGCCGATTCACCATTGACCTGGGAGCCAAGCTCTCCGGGGAATCCAACTGTAGGCAGCCATTCCTGGTCGGGATTGTAAAAATAAGTAGTGACCGCTGGCTGCCCGCCTATTTCTGTTCCGATCCACAGGCCCGCATCATAAATATAATTGTTCCCCGAACCGCCGGGCCATTGTGCCGAGGGGCGCCCTGTAGAGGGTGAGTTGGGATCACCATAGCTACCGTAGTTTGTCACGGCTATCCAATTATTATTTGTTGTGTGATTATAAAAGGCTTTCTCCGGCCGTGTTGCCGTACTTTTTCCAACACCAACAGAGGTATAATCTTTTGATTTTTCTTTTCCAAATGAAACAGAGACTGCTAGTATTAAACAAGCCGCTTTCACAGCTTTCCTGTCAAAAATATTATTATATTTCATTAAAAACTAACCGTAAATCCAACTTGCATTCTTCTTTGATCTTGATATACTGTGGGATTTAAATGTGCTCCCTGTTCGGGATTTAATTTATTTTTATCAATCTTGCCATCATGATCCAAGTCAACATTTCCCATATATTCAAAATATTTATCCTGGCCATCTGCCAAGGTGACCTTACCATCGCCATTTTCATCATAGGTATCCACAAGGCCTTTAAACTGGTGGTACCATTCCCTGTCTGCAACCCCGCGAAATCGTTTCATATCAAATAGATTGGTGACATAAAGATATGTCCCAAGATTGGTACCGGCAATTTTACGGGAATAACTCAGCCGGAAATTGGAGGATAAAAACCATGGGTATGTTTCAGTATTCTCAGCGATCAACCT
>DQOT01000254.1 GCA_015658495.1 Fidelibacterota bacterium
GTTTATATGGAAAGTAATAAATCCTGGTCCATTGACGATTACAGGAACAAGTTCCAGTTTGGGTGTGAATATGGGAAATTGATTGAGAATGGGAAATTGACAAAAACAGTCAAGAATCCCAATTATCGCGGCATTTCCAACCCGTTTTGGCGAAGTCTTAAAGATGTAGGAAATGCTGATACGTTCGGTATTTATGGAACACCCAATTGTGGAAAAGGTGAGCCGAATCAGGTGATTCGTGTTGGACATGCTTCACCCACCTGTCTATTTGAAAATATCCAAATCTTTGGAGGCGTGTAATCATGGAAAAAATATTTAATCAATTAAGTGAGTCTCTTTTTTCAGAACTCAATAGTGATGAAAACCTGATTTTGTCCTTTGACGGAGAAAAGAGTCAATTTATTCGATTCAATCATGCAACGGTTCGCCAAACTGGATTGGTTGATGATGCAGACTTGGGACTGAAATTTATTGCCAATAATCGAACCGTTCGTGGTGGCTTTACAGTGTCGGGTAATTTGGATATTGATGTTGCCCGTGGTAAATCTGAAATTGCCCGGATGAGATTGGAAGCGCAGGAAATTCCAGAAGATCCTTTTGTGGTCTTTCCCGAGAATGCAGGTTCCAGTCATGAAATAAAAACTGCAAATAGTCTCCCATTCGAAAATGCGGTGGATGCACTTATGCCAGCTATGTCTGGCGTGGATTTCGTCGGTATTTGGGCCAATGGTCGAATGTTTAGAGGGAATGCAAATAATCTCGGACAAAAACATTGGTTCGAAACAGAATCATTTAGCCTGGATTATTCTCTGGTCACACCGGAGCATCAAATGGTAAAAGGCTCCTTTGCCGGGAGCGATTGGAACCAAAATGAATATGAATCCTATGTGAAACGATCCCGCGAAAAACTGTCTCTCATGGAAAGGAAACCGGTTAAGATCGATACGGGTAATTACCGAACCTGGTTTGAATCAGCAGCTGTTGCAGACTTCTTAGGCATGTTCTCATGGAATGGAATTTCTGAAGCATCCTTGCGCCAGGGGTGCAGTGGATTTGGCCGCATGCGACATGATGATGTTCGTTTATCACCAAAATTCTCTGTGATTGAAGATTTTTCACCGGGATATTGCCCCAAATTCAATTCCAATGGTGAAGTATCCCCAGAGAAATTATCTTTGATTGAAAATGGAGAATTGAAGAATACTTTGGTGAGTTCCCGGTCTGCGAAAGAATATGGCGTAGAATCCAATAATGCTGAATCAGGCGAATATATGCGCTCACCAAAAATGGCTGCAGGAAGTTTAAACCATAATGATGTTGTAGGTGAGATTGGGAAAGGACTCTATCTGTCAAATATTCATTATTTGAATTGGAGTGATAATGCCGGTGGACGTATTACAGGGTTAACGCGATACGCATGTTTTTGGGTAGAGAACGGTGAAATTGTTGCCCCAATTGAAACTATGCGATTCGATGATTCTTTCTACAATTTTTTTGGAGA
>DQOT01000162.1 GCA_015658495.1 Fidelibacterota bacterium
ATCGTGGTGGCCTGCAACACAGCTTCATCATTGGCCCTTGATCATATAAAATTGAAATTTAATCTGCCCATTATCGGAGTGATTGAACCTGGCGTTCATTCTGCGATTGCTGTTACAAAAAATAATCGAATAGGTGTTTTAGGAACCCAGGCCACAATTAGATCAGATGCCTACGGTTCAGAATTACAATCAATAAATGGTGAAATTGATGTCGTGAGCCAGGCTTGTCCGCTGTTTGTTCCTTTAGCTGAAGAAGGCTGGGTGTCCGGCGATGTCCCAACATCAGTGGCTAGGACTTATTTAGAGCCTATCCTGATGTCGAATGTGGATACGGTAATCTTGGGGTGCACTCATTACCCATTGCTCAAACCAATCCTGAGTCAAGTGTTGGGATCGGAGGTTTGTCTCGTGGATTCTGGCGAAGCGACTGCCACTGCAGTTGATTCTGTTTTGGATGAGCATTATTTAGGCGCTGAAGAAAAAGCCGGCGAGATTCAGTGTTTTGTCACTGATTCTCCGGATTCGTTTGAAGCACTGGCCGGTCGATTTGTAAAGGCAAACATCAGCGCAATCACACACATTGACATCTCCTGATTTTTCATCCCTTTTAGACTCTCTTTTTAATCTCCAGCGCTTCGGGATCAAACTTGGTCTTGAGCATACATATCGTCTTTTAGAATCAATAGGCAATCCGCAAAAAAACCTGGTTATGATTCATGTTGCAGGAACGAACGGCAAAGGATCCACCTGCGCACAGATTGCCAATATTCTCCGTGCAACCGGAAAAAAAATTGGATTGTATACATCTCCACATCTTATCCGGTTTAATGAAAGAATACGAATCAACGGACAACCTATCTCAGATGATGAGATCATTTCCTTTATGAAGCAAACAGTATCAGCTATTGAAGAAATTAAATCCACTTTTTTTGAAACAACCACTGCCATGGCATTGAATCATTTTAAAAATCAAAAGGTGGATGTGGCCGTGATTGAAACTGGATTAGGTGGCCGATTGGATTCCACTAATGTGATTGATCCCCAAGTTACAGTGATAACTCATATTTCCATGGATCACATGGATATCTTGGGGAAAGACCTGGAAAAGATTGCATATGAAAAGGCAGGTATCATTAAAAATGGAATCCCATTGATTGTTGCCGAACAAACACTAAAAGTGAAAAATATTCTGATAAAAAAGGCGCAAGATAAAAAGACAATTGTGACTGAATTGGGTGAAATTTCTGAAATTTCAATCACCACCACCGGGACAAAGTTTCAGTACAAGGGTGGTCAATATTTTACATCCTTAATTGGGGAACACCAGGCAGTGAATGCGGCATTGGCGATAGAATGTATCCACCAGTTTGATCCGGGAATCCAAAATCATTTGATACAAAAAGGATTGAAAAATGTTTCTTGGCCTGCTCGAATCCAAAAGTTGGATGATCGTCTCTATTATGATGTGGCTCATAATGAAGATGGTTTGGCATTTTTTCTAAAAACAATCAGGAACATTTTCCCCCATGTACCATTATTTGGATTGTTTTGCCTGAAGGGGGATAAAGAATTGCATCGCCTTGTAAAGAAATTATCTGGGCAATTCTCTAAATTAATTGTCACGACCGATCAAAAGAAGCTTTTACTGAGTGCAGGCGAATTATCAGAAAAATTAATCTCTGTCGGAATTAACAATGAATCAGTCGAATCCGTTTCTTCCGGCATTGCACAATTGAGGGAATTGATTAAAGACGCAGGAGTGGGGCTCATTTTTGGGAGTCACTATATCGCAGAAGAAGTATTTTCTGAATCTGAAATATCTTTTGACCCGGGCGTTATTTAGCGTATATTCTCATATCTCCAGTGTCCTCCCGGAGACTTATAATTTCAAATTTCCAAAGATTTTTTAAATAGGTTTTAATTATATGGATCTTAATGAATTACAATCCCTGCAAATTCGTGAACTCACGGAATTAGCTCAAAAGCTCAACATTGATGGCGGCATTGCCGGGCTCAATAAGCAGGAACTGACCATTCGCATATTAGAGGCGCACGCTAAAAAAGAGGGCGCACTTTCCGCACGTGGTGTATTGGAAGTCATGCAGGATGGCTATGGTTTTTTGCGTTCACCTGATTTCAACTATTTGCCGGGTCCGGACGATATTTATGTCAGTCCTTCCCAGATAAAAAGGTTTGGTTTAAAAACAGGGCATTTGATTTCTGGTCAAATTCGTCCACCCAAATCAAAAGAACGTTTTTATGCTTTATTGAAAGTGGAAACAGTGAATGAAGAACCGGTTCAAAAAATTAAAGAACTCATTCTTTTTGACAATTTCACACCGCTTTACCCGCAAGAAAAATTCAACTTAGAGGTTGAGGCCAAAGACATTTCCATGCGGATCATGGACTTAATAGCTCCTATTGGAAAGGGCCAGCGCGGACTTATTGTCGCCCAGCCTAAAACAGGGAAAACTGTTCTAATTCAAAAACTGGCAAATGCCATCAGCAAGAACCATCCCGAAACAAAACGGATCGTTTTACTCATCGATGAACGTCCAGAAGAGGTAACGGACATGAAACGAAATGTGGATGCTGAGGTGGTCAGTTCTACCTTCGATGAACCGCCGGAACGTCACGTTTCTGTGGCAGACATGGTCTTGCAAAAGGCAAAACGCATGGTTGAATTCGGGAATGATGTTGTCATTTTATTGGATAGTGTCACCCGGCTTGCCCGCGCCCACAATGCGGTGATACCTCATAGTGGCAAGATATTGTCAGGTGGTGTAGATTTCAATGCGCTGAAAAGACCAAAACAGTTTTTTGGAGCTGCAAGGAATACGGAAGAAGGCGGCAGTTTAACCATTATTTCTACAGCCCTGATTGATACGGGCAGTCGGGCAGATGAGGTCATCTTTGAAGAATTCAAAGGAACTGGAAATATGGAATTGGTCCTTGATCGCAGATTGAGTGATCGTAGAATTTATCCCGCATTCGATATCATTCGCTCCGGTACACGGAAAGAAGAACTCCTTTTGGACCGGAAGGCATTGGGCAGAATGTGGATTCTGCGCAAATTGCTTAACGACATGAAAGTAGAAGAAGCCATGGAGTTCATGCTGGATCGAATGAAACGGACCAAATCCAATGCCGAATTCTTGGATACCATGAGTCAATAAACACCCGGATAATTTTTAAGTATTATGAGTAATACTTTTCCAAATATAAAATCAGTTGTAGTCAGGGTTATCACAGATAAGCCTGTTCGGAAAACACCGTACCAAGTGAAAGGTGTTTTTATGCGCCAATATCCCGATGAACCTATAATTCCCATGCTGGATGGGTCTTACAGGGATCGCTTTCTTTACCCCAGAGTCCAGGTCAAGATCCTGAATGAACAGATCTACATTATCGGTATTCACGAAGGTGTTGATTCGGTTTTATCCATAGCTGAAAAGTTCGAAATGTTTGATTTTGGCAATATCACTTTTGAAGTTCAGGATTGTGACATTGAGAACGCCGAGGAACAATTTGTGCCATCGAGCCGATTGGTACGGTATCGTTTTATTACACCCTGGGTTGCCTTGAATCATATGACTGGCGGCCGGTATCGCTTTTTAACCAATCAGGAAAAACCGTCATTTTTGAATCGCCTACTTGGACAAAATATCATATTTCTCGCCAATGAGGTTGGGATCAATCTTGAAGATAATATTTTTACAAAGGTCAAAGTTTCCAGCCTGTTTCCCCGCCCTGTAGATGAAAATAAATGGGGTGCCTTTATGGGGGAATTCAAAACCAATTTTGTCCTGCCAAACTATATTGGTGTGGGCAACGGCATCACACGTGGATTTGGAACCGTTTATGGTATGTTCAATCCTGACTCTTTTACATTTAATGAGGCAGAATTGAAACAGGAAGTCTCAGAAAATCCCCCCGAACTCCTGGCAGAAAAAACGGAAAATATGGAGAGTATAGCTGCGTCCGATGTTCCAAAACCGAGACGTCGTCGTAAATCAACGCCCCGCCCTCAACAAAGTCAACCGCGTGGTAGGCTTAAAAAATATGAAAATTCTGGTCGTCCAAATAAAAAAAGATTTAATAAAAGCGGAACTCAAAAACAAAATAAACGACAAAAACTCCCAAGATCCGGCAGAGTCTTTTCCGAAGAATTTGACATCGAAGATGATAGCCAAAACGTGGGCAATCGGGTTTCGGAAGAACACAAGGATTCAAGAGATGATGCTAAATTCAACACAGAAAAGCACCATAAGCGGCAACATAAATTTTGAAATATAAACTGGCAGACCGCGTCCATAAGGTCCAGCCCTCCTTTACATTACAAATGGCAACTCGCGCAGCGGAAATGCGCGCTGAAGGAATTGATGTAATCAATTTCTCTGTGGGTGAGCCGGACTTTAATACCCCTCCCCATATCATTGCGGCCGGGAAAAAAGCCATGGATGACGGTTTCACCAAATACACTGCGGGTCCGGGCATGATCGAGTTCCGAAAGGCCATTTGTGAAAAACTTGAACGGGAAAATGGCATTACCTTTGAACCGGTTGACATTCTCGTCTCCAATGGTGAAAAACAAAGCCTGTATAATGTATGCCAGGTACTTTTTGATGAAGGCGATGAAGTTGTTGTTTTTCGTCCCTATTGGGTTTCATTTCCAGAATTTGTTCGATTGGCAGATGCTGAACCGATTTTAGTTGATACGATTGCCGCAAATAATTTTGAACCTGATTTTGACAATTTAAAAAAAAAATTATCGCCTAATATCAAAGGCGTAATTTTGAATTCTCCTTCGAATCCCACGGGTGGGATTTGGGGAGCAGAAGCGATTCTTCGGTTACTTCGAATTGCGAAAGAGAATAACTGGATCGTAATCTCTGATGAATGTTATGAACGATTGGTGTATGATGGCGAATTTGTCAGTACCGAAAAATTAAATCGCCAGCACCAAATTGGTGCAGATGTAATCACCTGTTTGAGCCTTTCAAAAACCTATGCCATGACGGGCTGGCGGATCGGGTATGCAGCAGGACCGAGAGACATAATAAAAGCCATGTCCAAGATCCAGGGTCAATCCACTTCCTGTGCTAACTCAATTGGCCAAAAGGCTGGAATTGAAGCACTTACCGGTGATCAATCCTGCGTTGAAGATATGAAATCGGCATTTAAAGAAAGACGCGATTTTATTGTAAAATTATTGAATGATCTTCCCGGAGTAACCTGTGCGGTTCCCGGCGGCGCCTTTTATGTTTTCCCGGACTTCAGTTCTTATTTAGGGAAAGTGGGGAATGGTCAGATATTGAAAGATACTTTCGATATTTCAGAGTATATTTTAGGCTGTGCAAACGTTGTTACAGTACCAGGTGATGGCTTTGGCGCCCCTGGACATGTACGATTTTCTTATGCAACAAGCACAAATATCATTGAACAAGGTATTGAACTGGTTCGATCCGTTCTGGAAAAAATTACTTAATTGGAGTGAATCATGAAAAAAGGAATTCATCCGGATAATTACCGTTTGGTGGTCTTCAAGGACTCATCAAGTGATCATGCGTTCCTGACACGATCTACTGTAAACACAAAAGAAACCATTACATGGGATGATGGAAACGAATATCCGTTGTGCAAGATTGAAATATCAAACAAATCCCATCCGTTTTTTACGGGCAAACAAAACCTGGTGGATACAGCAGGACGTATCGAGAAATTCAATCGGAAATACGGCCGTAAATAACTGCACTATTTAACAATGGCTCTACGAACAGTTCTAAACTGTGGTGGAGCCATTTTTTTATTCAATATGAAACGAACTCTTTTATTGCTCACCATGAAACCATCCATTCTCGTTGGCGGGCAAGCTGTCATCGAAGGAGTAATGATGCGTGTCCCCGGTGCTTATGCCACAGCGGTGCGGGACCCAGATGGGAAAATTCATATTCAGAAAAAAGATTTTCAGTCTATTACGGAACGATCAAATTTCTGGAAAAAACCAATCTTTCGTGGAATGGCATCGTTGTTTGAAGCCATGAAAATGGGGATGGCTACACTCCAGTTTTCTGTAGATATTGCCATGCCGGAAGAAAGGGAACAAAGCAAGATCGCTGATTTTTTTTCCACCGTTTTTGCCATTGGGCTTGCAATTACGCTATTCATGGTGGCGCCCATGTGGATCACCACAAAACTCATGAATATTGAGAAAGAAGCATTATGGTTTAATCTTGCATCTGGTGGTTTTCGGATTGCGTTCTTTGTAGTATATCTGTTGGTGATCTCTTTATTAAAAGATGTAAAACGTCTCTTTAAATACCATGGGGCAGAACATCGGGTGGTTTATAATTTTGAATCAGGGAAAGATGTAAACGTGAAAAATGCCCAGTCATTTCCTACCCAACATCCACGATGCGGCACTAGTTTTCTATTTATTGTTTTGCTGACTGCCATTCTTGTATTTGCCTTGGTGGACACCATCGTTATTTATTTTCTCGGAACAATTTCATTGCCAATCCGTCTCTTGTTTCATTTACCCATGATTCCATTCGTTTCCGGCGTAGGATATGAATTAATCAAACTTTCCGCAAAAAGCGATTCAATATTTTTCGTGCTCTTGAAAAAACCGGGACTTTGGCTCCAGAACATTACCACAAAACAACCGGAAGATGATATGGTAGAAGTGTCTATCACTGCATTGAAAGAAGCCTTTGGGGATAAATACAAAGAAATGGTTGGGAAGGAATACACAGCCGAGGCCATCGGGTGAGAAAAAAATTGGAAGTCATTATTGCTAAACATGTCCATCTGGCGGAGCAAATGGCTGACCCTGAAATATATGGAGACCAGGATAAACTGACACCCATCGCCATAGAACACAGTAGCCTGAAACAAATTGTAACCGTGGGGAAAGAATATATTTCGGTTCTTGATCAAATTGCAGATTATAAAGAAATATTGGATGGTGATGACGACGATTTGAAAGAGATTGTTCAGGAAGAATTGGGTGAATTAGAATCGCGACAGACCCAATTGGAGGAGAAAATCAAAGTTTTACTTCTCCCAAAAGATCCTATGGATGATAAAAATTTAATTCTGGAGATCCGTGCCGGTACAGGCGGAGATGAAGCTGCGTTATTTGCTGCAGATCTTTTCCGTATATACACGCGGTATGCAGAGCGAAATGGATGGACCTTCAAAATAATGAATTCATCTGATACAGGTATTGGCGGAATGAAAGAAGCTATTGTATCCATGCAGGGAAAGGGTGCTTTTGGGATGCTGAAATATGAAAGCGGTGTCCATCGCGTTCAGCGTGTGCCCAAGACGGAAACCAGTGGCCGGGTGCATACATCAGCAGCCACCGTTGCTGTTTTACCGGAAGCAGAAGATGTTGATATTGATATTTTGGATGCTGATTTAAAAATTGACACCTATCGTGCCAGTGGTGCCGGTGGGCAACATGTAAATAAAACAGAGTCTGCCATCCGAATCACCCATATACCTACAGGATTGGTGGTAACCTGTCAGGATGAATCATCCCAGCATAAGAATCGTGCTGCGGCATTAAAAGTATTGAAATCCCGAATGCTGGCAGCAGAGCAGGAAAAAGTTGCTGCTGAGCGCGCTGTAGAACGACGGAGCCTGGTATCCACCGGTGATCGTTCTGCCAAGATTCGCACCTATAATTTTTCCCAAGGCCGCGTCACAGATCACCGTATTAACTTTACAACCTATCGGTTGAATGAAATATTAGACGGTGACATTAAGGAGATCATTGAGCAACTGAAGATCACCGAACAGCAGGAATTGCTGGCTGCAAAAACGGAATAATGTCCGTTCTCTTTTTCTCTTTCAATAATTCTTATTAAAAAATAATCTAATGCCAAAACTTTGGCGGGTCATTGATCTCCTTAACTGGGCAGAATCCTATTTTAAAGAAAAGGGATTCGAGAATCCTCGGGGTGAGATCGAATGGCTACTCCGTGCTGTATTGGACTGCAGCAGGATGGATGTATATCTCCGGTTTGAAGAATCTTTATCTCAATCTCAATTGGCCACGCTCCGCGGTTGGGTAAAGCGGCGCTTGGCGAGAGAACCCCTTCAATATATCACTGGTTTCTGTGATTTTTATGGTCGTGAATTTTTTGTCAACAAACATGTATTGATTCCCAGACCGGAAACTGAAAGGCTCATTGATACAGTTTTAGAAAATCTGAAAGGTATCGATTCGCCTTCCATATTGGATGTGGGCACCGGTTCAGGTTGTATTGCTACAACATTGGGTTTGGAGATTCCCAGTTCAACTATTTTAGGGGTTGATGTTTCATCGGACGTACTTCAGGTTGCGAACGAGAATAAAGAGAACCTTGGCGCGGAGAATGTATCCTTTGAAGAAATGAATATTTTGAAGCAACTGCCAGAAGGACAATTTGATCTTTTGGTTTCGAATCCGCCTTATGTACCAGAGGGTGAAATGGATGGTCTCATGAAGGATGTAAAAGATTTTGAGCCAACGAATGCTTTAACAGATGAAAATGATGGACTTACTTTTTACCATCGATTTGCTCAAGTCGGGAATGATTTAGTAAAGACCGGTGGGTGGATTATTTTGGAAGTTGGGTTAGGTGATCATCCAAATAATGTGAAAGATATTTTTATGGAATCCGGATATTCAGATACAGAATTGATCAAAGATTATAATGGAGATGACCGGGTTTTGGTTGTTTCTTTAAAAATAGTCGTTCCTTGAGCCTGTCGAAAAGATGGCTTATTTTAAAATGCAATTCATATGTCGGTTGCAATATCATTCCTAAATTTATCTTATCCTTCGATAGGCTCAGGGCTCGATTAATTACGCATAAAACATGAACACCTTTTATTACCACATTAAACTTCTCCGACCGTTGAATGTTCTTACCAGCGGGCTCGCCATGATTATCGCATCTGCAATTCTAGGGACACTTCACGAAACAGACACAGTCATTTTGGTTCTGGCTGCGGTCATGTGCTACACCGGCGCAGCCAATGCATTGAACGATGTGGTGGATTTTAAAATTGATCTTATCAATCGACCTATGCGTCCACTTCCATCTGGATTTGTCCAAAAACGTACAGCTCTCTTTATGTCCATTTCGCTCTTTTCCATAGGCACAATGTTGTGCCTGGAATTATCAGAAACTGCAAAAGTGATTGGAATCGTCATTGCCATGCCGTTCATGGTTATTTATACTAAATTCTTAAAAGGCATTCCACTGGTAGGGAATATAACTATTGCTTTCATTTTAGGTTTATCCTTCCTCTTTTGTGGCGCTGCATTCAATAATATGTCTCCCATGTGGATTCCCATGATCCTGGCTTTTGGTCTAACCTTAGTTCGGGAATTGGTGAAAGATATCGCAGATATGGATGGAGACAAATCAGCTGGGCACAGAACTTTTCCTATTACCGCTGGAATCGAAAAAGCAATCCAACTTTCAATCTTTTTATCCGCTTGTATTGGCGTGGGTGCTTTTATCCCGTACCTCAATGGAACATATGGCATTTGGTATGGTATTTTGTTGATTCTCGGCGTTGAGATTCCCTTGGGTGTGGTTGTAGTTTCTCTGCTGAATAATCCGGGAATTTCGTCCGCAACACACGGTGCCCGGATCTTAAAATTCAGTACTCTTATGGGGCTGATTGCCATATACTCAGGAACATTTTCATGACATCTGAATTCGTCCATTTACATAATCATTCTGACTATAGTCTGCTCGATGGTGCACAGCGCATCGATCAGTTAGTGAATACTATTGATGATTTGAAAATGGATTCTGTTGCCCTAACGGAACATGGAAATATGTTCAGTGTGGTCCCCTATTATAAGGATGCGAAGAAAGCAGGAATCAAGCCCATTATTGGGTGTGAGATCTATGTAGCAATGGGATCTCGTTTTGAGAAAAAAACGACTGCGGAAGGAGGTTGGGGAAACAACCATCTTATCCTGCTGGCCCAGAATAATACCGGTTATAAAAATCTCATGAAACTTGTCACCGCCGGATATTTGGAAGGATTTTATTACCGTCCACGGGTCGATATTGATCTCCTTCGGCAATACAGCGAAGGGCTCATTTGTATGTCCGCTTGCTTGAAGGGCGAAGTGCCGGAAAAAATGCTCCGAGGCGATTATGAAGGTGCAAAAGAGGCTGCTCTCAGGTTTGCGGAGATTTTCCCCGATCGGTATTATCTTGAAATTCAGAATCACGGCATCCCTGAGGAAGAAGCCAATATAAAGAATATGAAAAAACTGGCGGTGGACCTGAATCTGCCTTTGGTTTGCACCAATGATGCCCACTATGCCAAACAGTCTCATTGGGAAGCTCATGACATACATATTTGTCTCGGGACAGGGAAGAAGCGAAGTGACCTCAATCGCTTGCGGTATGCCACACCGGAATTCTATTTCAAGACCCAGGATGAAATGTTCAACCTGTTCAAGGAATTTCCCCAGGCGATTGAGAATACCCGGCGAATCGCAGACAGTATTAATGTGGAACTGCGCATGGGCGAATACCATTTGCCTAATTTCCCAATCCCGGAAGATTCCCCTACTAAAGATCCGGATGAATATTTAAAAATGTTAACCCAAGCGGGGGCAGATGCCCTTTATGGAGAAATAACACCGGACATCCAAAAACGGATCGATCATGAACTCATGGTGATTCGAAACATGGGATTTGCCGGATACTTTTTAATTACGGCTGACTTTGTGAAATATGCCAAAGATGCCAGCATCCCTGTGGGGCCCGGCCGTGGTTCTGCTGCTGGAAGCATAGTTTCCTACGCTTTGGGAGTCACCAGTATCGATCCATTAAAACATGATCTCCTTTTTGAACGATTCCTAAATCCTGACCGGATCAGCCTGCCCGATATTGATATCGATTTCTGTATCGAACGTCGTGGGGAAGTGATTGATTATATCAAAGGTCAATATGGCGAAAATTCCGTTACACAGATTATTACATTTGGTAAAATGAAAGCTAAACAGGTCGTTCGTGATGTGGGGCGAGTCATGGGTTATTCCTTTGGAGAAGTGGATAAAATTGCCAAAGCCATCCCCAATGAATTGAATATCACTTTGGATACTGCCCTTGAAAAAAGTCATGATCTTCAGGAATTGGCGGAAGGGGATTACAAAGAATTAATGTCTCATGCTAAAGTACTGGAAGGGATGCATCGTCATGCATCCATCCATGCCGCTGGCGTGGTGATCGCACCCGGAGACCTGACGGATTATGTCCCACTCTATAAATCAACCACGGGAGATGTAACTAGCCAATACGATATGAAAGGCCTAGAAGAATTGGGCCTTTTAAAAATGGATTTCCTAGGGCTACGGAATTTGACCGTGATTGACAAAGCTGTGAAATTAATTGCGCAAAAAGGTGAAAAAATTGATATAGAAAAATTGCCTTTGGATGATGCGAAGGTTTATGAACTTTTTGCCAAAGGACACACGATTGGTGTTTTCCAGTTTGAGTCCTCGGGCATGCGGGAGTTCTTGAAAAAACTACAGCCAACGGTGATAGAAGATCTCATTGCCATGAATGCGTTATATCGTCCCGGTCCCATGGAAAATATTAATGATTTCATTTCTCGGAAGCATGGAAAGAAAAAGATCGTTTATCCCCATCCGCTCATGGAACCCATCCTGAAAGAAACGTACGGGATTATTGTGTACCAGGAGCAGGTGATGCAAATTGCTCACGAAATTGCCGGATTTACGCTTGCCGAAGCGGACATTATGCGCCGGGCCATGGGGAAGAAGATCAAATCGCTCATGGATGAATTATCCATCAAATTTGTTGAGGGCGCAGAGAAAAAAGACATTCCAAAGAAAAAAGCAGAAGATATTTTTGCCTTGATCGAGAAATTTGCACAATACGGATTCAACAAAAGTCATTCCACGGCTTACGCCTATGTGGCCTATCAAACAGCCTGGTTGAAAACACATTATCCTGCAGAATTTATGAGTGCCAACCTGACCAGTGAAATGGGTACCATCGATCGTGTTGTGATTTTGATCAATGAATGCAAAAAGCTGGGAATTGAAGTGACACCACCGGACATTAATGTATCCTTTGAAGATTTTCGTCCAGTGAATGAGTCAACCATTTCCTATGGGCTGAACGCTATTAAGAATGTGGGTGCAAAAGCGCTGGAAACTATCATTGAAGAAAGAAGTGAGAATGGAAAATATGAATCCATTTTTGATCTTTGTGCCCGTGTGGATCAGCAGAAAGTAAATAAACGTGTGCTCGAAAGTTTGGTAATGTCCGGAACAATGGATTCCGTAGAAGGGAACCGCGCTCAAAAATTCGCAGCCGTGGATGCGGCAATTAAATATGGCCAACAAATGCAAAGCGAGAAAGACCGAAACCAGGTGGACCTATTTGGTGGAAGTGGTCAGGATGATGAATTAATTAGAACACCGGATCTCCAGCAAGTGGCAGATTGGCAGGAAAAGGAATCATTGGACAAAGAAAAAGAAGTACTGGGGCTCTATGTGTCCGGACATCCGCTTTTAGAACACGCTGAAGACTTGGAAGAATTCACTTCCGTTATTTTTGGAGAAAATCAAGAATTCTCCAAGAAAGATACACTTGTTGTGGGCGGCATGATCACTCGAATTGTAGAACGGTTTGACCGCCGGAATCGTAAAATGGCTTTTTTCGATCTGGATTGTTTAGGTGGCCATGCGGAAGTAATCGCTTTCAGTGATTGCTTTAAATCTTATGGTAATTTGATTGAAGAAGGAAATGTGGTATTTGTGAAAGGAAAGCCATCAGACAATACCGATTTTTCTGATCTAAAGATCATGGGGGATGAGATCATTCCTGTGGATCGGGTACGGGATCGCTTGTCGCAACGGCTCAATATCAAATTTCCATCGGGTGAAACAAAACCTGAAGACGTGGATGAACTCATGACCATGGCCAAGCAGTATCCCGGCGAGTGTCGATTGGTTTTTCATTTACTCAACAATGGGTCGCCCCACCCCATGAAAGTCATGGCGCATAATATTAAGATATCCACCGATAGGGAATTTATCCGGTCACTCAGAGCAAAGTATGGGAAGGACAATGTCTGGGTGGAATGATTTACGTGTTCATGTATTTAATTGTTCAGGTTCTACGTACTTGAACACCTGAACACTTTCCCACTTTAACACATGATTCTATGATCGCTGTGATTCAAAGATGTTCCCGGGGGAAGGTCACTGTTTCTGAAAAGGTAGTGGGAGAAATCGCACATGGCTTGGTAATCTTGCTTGGTGTCCAAAAAGATGACATTGAAAATGATGCGGATTTTCTAGTTAATAAAATTTCCGGCCTGCGCGTCTTCAGCGATGAAAACGATAAAATGAATTTATCCATCAAAGATGTGGGAGGCTCTGCATTGGTGATCAGTCAATTCACTTTATGCAGCGATACAAAAAAAGGCCGCCGTCCCAGTTTTATTAAGGCGGCACCACCGGAAGATGGGAATCGACTTTATGAATATTTTATGTCAGAAATGAAAAAGGAAGGTGTTCCGGTACAATCGGGAGAATTCGGCGCCATGATGGATGTGGAACTGGTGAACGATGGACCAGTTACATTTGTCCTGAATAGTAAAGATTAAATCTTTTCCAACGCCTGACCCAAATCAGCAATCAAATCTTCCGCATCTTCGATTCCGATAGATAACCTAATCAATTCATCCTGAATGCCGGCGGCCAATCTTTCTTCCGGGGCCATGCCGGAATGAGATGTTTGCACCGGTCGCGTCACGAGAGATTCTACTCCGCCCAGGCTTGCAGTATTGATAAAAAGATTCAAATGTGACATAAAAAGATTTGCATCTTCTATACTGCCATCGATCTCAAAACTGACCATCCCACTCGTGCCATCCAATAATTCATTTGCCCGATCATGACTGTCGCTGCTTTCAAGCCCGGGATGATTAACTCTGGCAACCCTTGGATGGTTTTCAAGAAATTTTGCAACTTCGAAAGAATTATAATTTTGCCGTTCCATGCGCAGGCCCAGTGTTTTTATCCCGCGGTGCATTAGAAAACAAGCGTTAGGGTCTAACGATCCACCCAAGTGATTCAGTTTATGACGAACTTGTGTTACCAATTCCTTTGATCCGATAACAGCGCCGGCTACAATATCTGTATGGCCATTCAAATATTTCGTGGCGCTGTGGAGCGAAAGATCAAATCCATTTTCGATGGGCCTGTAATTAACCGGTGAGGCAAATGTATTGTCGATCAAGGAAAGTAAATTGTTCTTTTTTGCAAAATCCACAACCGCATTCAGATCCAGCACATCCAGGAGTGGATTTGTAATGGTTTCCACATAGATAAGTTTTGTTTCTGATCGTAGTTTTTCTTCCCAGCCATTTGGATCACAGCCGTCAATAAAATCACATTCAATGCCTAGGTCCGGAAAATCTTTGTTTATGAGATCATGAGTTCCGCCATACAGGGACTCATGGGCTAAAAAATGATCCCCGGATTTCAGAAAAGTCAGCAATGATGCAGAAATAGCTGCCATGCCGCTGGCAGTAACCAACGCAGCCTCGGCGCCTTCCAGGGCTGCTAGTTTTTCGTGAAGGACAATGTGGTTTGGTGTATTATTTAGTCGAATATATTGCAGGTCATGATAATCAGTCTGGCCCCCAAATTCAAAAGTGGATGATTGAAAAATGGGCATACTCACTGCGCCGCCATACCGTTTTTCAGGTTCACCGGCATGAATGAGTTTTGTGTTGAGTTGATGTTTGTTAGACATGGGTTTTCCTGTGAATCGTTTTGATTTTCTTCATACAACTTATTAAACTTACCGAAAGTTATCGGTCACATATTGAAAGGTATTTTATAGTCCATCAGGGAAACTTCTTTTTCCCCGCCCTCTGTTTCCTGTGTGCCCACTTGTTCAAAACCATATTTTTCATGAAAAAGGATTGATCCATCATTTGGGGGTCTCAAATTCACTTCACAGGTGAGAATGGGCGTAAGCACTTGAGAAATTTTTTTTAAATTATCGTAGAATGTTTTACCCAAACCTTTTCCTTGAAAAACAGGATCAATGACAATTCTATCCACATACATAAATTGGGTATAATGTTTTTCGAACCATTTGTAATTAGAGCTTTGGTAATCCTTTCCCGGCGAGAGCGCGATTAGAAATCCGGCGATTCTGGTCTCAATTTTTAGGACACGGAAATATTCGGCAATTTTAAGAAAGTGAGCCAACTCTTTTTGTGTGACACTACCTACAGCCGGAAGGGCATTTTGGTTTAGCTCATGAATTCGAGGAAGATCTTTGGTATCCGCATCTAAAATATTATAATCCATTTTACAAGTGAATAAAATTATTTTAACAGTATCAATTTCTGCACATCTCGTTTTTCTCTGGCAATCAATTCCACAAAATAGATTCCGCTGGATTGTTGGGAAGCATCCCATTGAATCTCATGTGGTCCGGATTCCAAATTCCTATTCACCAAAACATCAACAACACGACCGGTTATGTCATATACGGTTAATTGTAGGGGATGCATTATTGCTTCCCCTACACCGATATCAAACCGGATCGTTGTGATTGGATTAAACGGGTTGGGGTAGGGTGGATGCAAAGCGAATCGGCTTGGGAGAATTTCATCATCAACTTTGACAGTTTCTAATCCATTCAAAATGTCAAACGAAAAACTGTCTATGGGTGTAGCATAATAGTCCGTCGGCGTTAAA
>DQOT01000017.1 GCA_015658495.1 Fidelibacterota bacterium
TTATTCAGAAAACTTGAACCGGTCTGCAAACCAGATTTTGGATGACGTTCCAACCGGATACAAATTTGGTTGGCTGCCGGAACATGGTTTAGAACATTCTGCAGAAGTGGGCAGTAAACTTGGGAATTGGGATCATAAACGGGATGGGTCGATCCGAACCGGTTTTAAACTCAGTCGCGCCTTAACATCAGCACAAATTTTTCGCAAAATTTTACCACCACCCGCTCCAGTACCGGATTAGAACAACTTTCCATGACAAGAGATTATTTTGCATATGGGGATTTGCTGGATGCGGGATTACCCTTTCCGGGTTGGAGTTTCAGGATCAGCGGATTGGAAAAGTGGCCTGTGATCAAATGGATCGCAAAATCCGCATCCCTGGAACACAGTTATTCCGGGAAAGAAACACGAGCCTGGCAGTTCGAGAATATTTCTCCCGAGCAAATGAACTTTTTTAATTTTGGCACTTTCAGAGAAGATTATAAAGACAATGAGCGTTCATCCCGGATCAACCGGAATTTTTCTCCGCTTCTCGGTTTAAATATGACTCTGAAAAAAAATGTTTCTGTTACTTTCAGGACTAACCGCAATAAATCATTGGATGAATCCCCATCAGGCCTCACTATTCATGCTGATACCAGTTATACATCAACCGGCACCTACACCCATCGGGGCGGGATGATAATTCCTGTACCATTTTACGGTGATCTCAATTTGAACAATACCATGAGTTTTACCTTAAATTTCGACTTGAATTCAAGTGCGGAAAAACGATCAGGTGACAAAGTGAATTTGGAAAAGGGTTCCTTTTCTAATAGCTGGAAAGCGGGCCTGCGGGTGTCTTACCAATTTTCAACAAAAGTGAGTGGCGGACTTCGCTATGAATATCGTGAAAGTGTTACCAGAACCACCGGCAGGAAAATTGACCGGGATTTTGGATTTGATGTGAACCTGGCCATCTCCGGATAATATGAAAAAAATAATTCCTAATTTTTTAAACCTAACCTTAATCTTAATGGGATGCCAATCAATCGTTCCTAAGTTTGATGAAGACCATGCGTTTGAATATCTCGTTGCCCAATGCGATTTTGGCCCCAGAAACCCCGGTTCCGATGGCTATTATGCTTGTCTCGATTATATGATTGCTGAGTTGGATCAATACGCAGATGAGATCATTTTACAGGATTTCTCATATCAGGAAAGGCGATATAATAACCGGTATGAGTTGGAAAATATTATTGCCCGGTTTAATCCGGATGCAGAATTTCAGACCGTAATTTCCGCCCATTGGGATACGCGTCCTTGGGCAGACCAGGAAGACAGTCGTAGAGATCGGGACCAGCCCATCATTGGAGCAAATGATGGCGCATCCGGCGTGGCAATTCTTTTGGAATTGGCGAAAATTATGGGGGAAAATCCACCGCCCATTGGTGTGAATCTCGTCTTTTTTGACGGTGAAGATTTGGGTGTTCCCGGGGAAAATTCAACCTACTGTCAGGGCTCAAGGTATTTTGCAAAAAACCTGCCAATCCCGCGACCGGATGAGGCGATCAATTTGGATATGGTTGGTGACAAACAATTGGTGCTTCCTATCGAACGATATTCATTGGAATATCATCCAAAGCTGGTTCGGTATCTTTGGGATCGTGCAAGAGACATGGGCTTGGATGCCTTTATAGGACGAGTGGATTACGCTATTTATGACGATCATGTACCCCTGCATGAAATCGCCGGAATTCCAGCCATTGACCTGATCGATTTCAAGTATCCTAATCCCTATGCCAACTTTTGGCATACCATGAATGACATTCCGGAAAATTGCAGCGCAGAAAGCCTTGGACAGGTGGGAGATCTCATGGTGGATTATATTTATAACAGGGAAGGGCAGAACTGGGGTGAAAAATGACAATCTTAAATCCTAAATTACAAGTTATGCGTTTCCACATACTTTTCCTTTTTGCCATATTATTTTGGGCCTGTCCCGGCCCTACAGGTGAGACAGATCCAAATACAATCACGAATCAGCAGTTCACCTTTCACCAGGATATGAACCAACTTTATTACGGTGTAACTGTTGAAGAGACCTATACTCTTGAAAATTTATCCAAGGTTAGCATTAATTGGTATGGGACAAGCAGAAGCAACTCACCGGACACTTTGACGCTATACGATGATGGCACCAACGGAGATATTCTCATGGGAGATGGCTTACACGGTTTAAAGATCGTTAATGATTCAACGAATATCACCAATATATTGGGAGACGATTCCGGCCATGTTTACATGGATTTTGTTGCAACCTATAAGACAGAAACAGTTACTGTGTCAGACTCATTTAGGATTGGGAATATTATTCCACGATTCCTATCCATTAGCTTTCCGGATTCTATGCCTCATCCAACGGAACCCAATTATTATGCCATTGACAGTATTTTCGTATCAGTTTTTGACCCATATGGATTGAAAGATATAAGAAGTTGCTATTTGATGCTTAAAAAACCGGATGGATCATTTGCCAATAATGGTCAACCTATCTATTTGAAAGATGATGGTGTTAAAAGTAGCGAAAATATTTCCATTTGGGACAGTAAGGCTAATGATGGCATTTTTACCAGATTAATTACAATTGGATACGAGAATCCAGTTGGAAAGTATTATGGAATATTTTACCTATACGATTGGGGTGGGCTTTCTTCTACCCATATGGATTCTGTGGTGGTTTATGAATAGACAAAA
>DQOT01000159.1 GCA_015658495.1 Fidelibacterota bacterium
ACCCCCATCAACCGATTTGATCTTTCGAATTATGGATTGTATTTCACCCTTTCGGCATTTTACGGTGGGAAGAAAACGATTGGGGACAAAGCAAAAAAACTCTATTACCGAAAGGATTATATCCATGCAAGAGACAAGTTTAAGCAATTTTTATCGGATTATCCGGCTCATGCGAACCGTCACCGTGCAGAGAAATATATAGCTGATTGTGACTATAAAATACCCTATACCATCATGGATGAAGGGGTTGTATTGGATAAAAAAAGCAAAACGCAAAAAGCGTTGGATAGATATATATATGCCAAGTCTCTTGTTAAAAACGATACATTAATCCTGGAAACCTTGAATCGAAGGATCGATCAGATCGCTCTATTATGGATGTTCGAAGCAGAAAAAATGCTGAATGAATCCCGATATGATGAAGCCTATAGTCTTGTAAAACATGTGGCAGAATTTTCAATTCACGGGAAAAAAGAACTCCGGCGGTTTAAATCATGGGTTGTTTTGGGTGAAGGGAAAAAATACCAGACAGCGGGCTTCATTGGAAAAGCCATGGAAAAATATGCGAATGCTCTGGAGATGAATCCGGATCTTATTTATGAAGTGAAATCACTGCAATACCGTGCCGGGATCCAAATGGCAAGGTTGGCGAAAGAAGCGGATGAGTTCGAAGAGATTCAACTGGCGATACATTCCCTGGAGTTTGCACGGGAATTGTCCGGTGGCATTGGGAAAAGAAATGAACAGTTGTTGATGGATTTGAACAATAAGTTAAAATCTTTATCGGATTATAAAACACGTGTGTTGATTGACCATAAAATGAATCTGGCTCGTGGGAAACAAGCCAGAGCCCGAACTGAAAAACTAAAGGTCGGCCAGCCAATTCCCCAGGTACAGGAACTGTTGGGTGAACCCCACGAAAAGATCATTGGGAGTCATGGTACAAATCCCGAGGAACAATTATGGATCTATTTTGTAGATCAAAAATCATTACATTTATCTTTCCATCATTTCCAATTATTTAAGATTGAAGAATTATAACGCCCGCTTGCGAATTCTCTCCTATTGAAAGAAATGAAATCCCAGTAATTTTTAGGCTGTGAAAAATTTAATTAAAACTTTTTTTCTCCTTCTTTTCATCATGTTTATTTCTGCCCAAACAGATCAACGGGACTATAATAATGAGCTGCGGTATCAGAACAAAGCGATCAATGCCTTAAAGAATGAGATTGAGCAATTGCGTTCCAAAATCAAAAAGACTGAATCGCGTGAACGGTCCACTGCTAGCCGGATTTCCTCATTGGATGAGGAAATCGCACTCACCTCCAGATTGGTTCAATCCCTGAAGAGAGAAGAGAAAAAAACCCGCAGCCGGATCACTCAGCTCAAGGAAGATCTCCTGAAAAATGAGAATGAACTGGAAATACTTCGTGTCCGCTATGAGCAGCGCGTGGTGAATTCATATTTAAAGGGCCGAATCACAGATCTGGAAAGGGTCTTCTCTTCCACCACGTGGCGGCAGGCCATGTACCGAACCCATTACCTGAAGATCATTTCCGATATCGAAAAGAAAATGACCAAACAAATCGAAAAATTGCTCATTGGGATCAGTCAGCAAAAATTGGAATTGGAAGCTGCCTTGCGGGAAAACCTGATTCTGAAAAGGGATAAAGAAAAACAAGTGAGTTCTTACCGCAATATGCGCATCAATCGTGAACAGGAACTAAGCCGAATCCGGTTTGATAAAAAAGCCATGGCACTCTATGTAAATGAAAAAGAAGCAGGCTTAAAACAGTTGGAAAACATTATTAAAAAGATATTGGAAGACAGGGCTCGATTCGAGAGGGAAGAAAGGATTCGACAACAACAGCAGGCACTCAAAACCAAATCATTTAGCGCTTTAAAAGGTCGATTACCCTGGCCAGCAAATGGACGAATTATTGCCAAGTTCGGACGCCAATGGAATCCAAAACTCAAAACAACTACGGAAAATCCTGGGATTGATATTAAAGGACAACCCGGGTCTGCGATTCGTGCTATCATCGGCGGCGTGGTGACCACCATTACTTATATTCGCGGGTACGGCACAACCATTATCATTGATCACGGTGGCGGATTTTATACCGTTTACAGCCACGTTACCAATATCCAGATCAATGTGGACAGTGAGGTCCGCAACGGGGATGTGATTGCTTATATGGGTGATTCCGGCTCCATCAACGGATCAAAACTTCATTTTGAGATTTGGGGAAAGGGACAAAAACTGAATCCGGAATTATGGCTCTCCAAGAAGTAACATCCCTTGATATTTTGTCGGCCCAAACTAAAGTTTGGGAACGGTTTTCTCAAATTGCATTGTCAGGACAAATTGGCAATGCTTACTTGTTTTCTGGTCCAGCCGGATGTGGCAAAGAAAGTCTGGCCATCCGATTTGCACAATTGCTGAATTGTGAATCATCCTTGAAAACCCCATGTGACACCTGTCCATCCTGTCACCGATTTCACAAACTTCAACATGAAAAACTGCAA
>DQOT01000113.1 GCA_015658495.1 Fidelibacterota bacterium
GAAATATTCGGGAGATCCAAGGGTGTGGATCTGTCTGTGCGAATGGGAAGAGAGCCGCCTAATGCTTTCCTGCGGTCTATTAAATATTTGTATTCTTCGCTATCCTCTTCCAAGCGATAAAAGGGCGCTTTCATGGCATCTTCATCAGATAGGGGAACCTTGAACCGGTCCCTGAAATACAGGAGTTCGTCCTGGTTCAGTTTTTTCTGATTGTGCGTGATATTACGACCTTCACCCGCTTCGCCCAAACCATACCCTTTAATGGTGCGGGCTAGGATCACCGTGGGTTTTCCCTTAAAGTTTACCGCCTCGTTATAGGCCGCATAGACTTTCATCGGATCGTGTCCACCCAATCTCAATTTCGCCAATTCCTCATCAGAAATATGTTCAACCCGTTTTAAAAGTTCAGGATATTTTCCATAAAAATGCTTCCGGATATACGCACCGCCCTCAACGACATATTTTAAAAGATCGCCATCCACAACCTCTTCAAATCGCTTCAATAGTAAACCGTCATGATCATTTTCCCATAGTTCATCCCAGTCGGAACCCCAAATAACTTTAATCACATTCCATCCAGCACCGCGAAATGCGCCTTCCAATTCCTGGATAACTTTAGAGTTTCCACGGACGGGACCATCCAATCTCTGGAGATTACAATTCACCACAAAAACAAGATTATCCAGGTTTTCCCGGGATGCCAGTGTGATGGAACCCAAGGCTTCCGGTTCGTCCATTTCTCCATCGCCCAGAAAGGTAAAAACTTTCCGGTCCGTGTCTTCCATGAATCCGCGATCAATCATGTAGCGCATGAACCGGGCCTGATAGATGGCCATAATAGGGCCGAGGCCCATAGACACCGTGGCAAATTGCCAGAAATCCGGCATGAGATAAGGGTGGGGATAAGAAGACAAGCCGCCCTCTTTTGATAGTTCCCGGCGAAAATTGTGCAGTTGATCTTTCCCAATGCGTCCTTCTAAATAAGCCCGGGCATAGATCCCCGGAGATGCGTGTCCCTGGAAGAAGATCAGGTCCTGTCCGTTGGGGTGATCGGCGCCTTTGAAAAAATGATTAAAAGCCACTTCATAAAGCGTGGCTGCTGAGGCGAATGTTGAAATGTGGCCGCCGATGCCAGGCGCTTCTATATTGGCTTTGGTCACCATGGCCATGGCATTCCAGCGAACAATGGATTTAATTTTCCGTTCAATGTCCCTATCACCCGGATAATTTGGTTGTTGTCCCGGTAAAATCGTATTAACAAAGGGTGTGTTTGTGTTAAAGGGGAGTCGTGCGCCTTTCGATTGGGCAAAATCAATTAGTGTTTCTAAAAGATGTCTTGTTCGTTCGTAGCCGTGTTCCTCCAGGGCATCTTCTATTGACTCTAACCACTCTTGAGTTTCCTGTGGATCCGGGTCTTTATAAGGGTTGGTCATGAATAATATAAATATAGTCTGTCATTTCGAACCTAAAAGTTACGATAAATAACCTGTTTATCCACGGAAGAGAGGGGTGAAAAAATGATTTATACCTCAATCTCTTTCCAATCCCCTTTTCTTATTTTCCAGACCATAATTCCGGCAAATAATCCCATATACAAAGGGAAGAGCATCCATGGCGCCTTAAACCCCAATTCCAACACAACCCCAAAAACATAGCTACCCAAAACGATCACACCCCAGGTTAAGCACGATTCCACCACTGCGGGAAAAAGCGTATTTCCAGCACCGGATAGGGCAAACCAAAGTGTAAAACCAATCGCATCCAAAAATTGCACAGCACCAATCATCCTTAAACCAAAAATCCCCATTCTAATGATTTCAGGATCGTCTGTAAACAGGAAAAGGTAATATTCCGGAATCAGGATAAAGCTCAATCCCATGGTGCCCATAATGTAAACAGACAAGCGTATGGATTCTTTAATACTTGCTTCGGATTTTTCAATTTCCTTTTTACCCATATATTTACTGACCAGCGTGGCGCAGGCTTGCCCCACACCCAGGGCCGGCATAAAGGAGGCGTGCATGATGGTAAACAACAATTCGGTGGTGGCTAGTTCAATGAGACCGATCATGCCCATGATCTTATAAAACATAGACCAACCCACAGCGATCACTGCTTCCTGCACGCCCTGAGGAAGCGCCAGTTTCAACTGGCGTTTCATCATGGTTTTATCGGTGGAAGGGCTGAAAACAGCAAAGCGATCTTTGATCTGGTCGGAAAAAAGAAATGAAGAATAGTGCACCGCCATCCAAGTGGATGCAATGAGGGTAGCGATGGCGGCACCCTTTACACCCATGGCTGGAAAAGTTGTCCATTGCCAGAGTGCGGATAAAAATGACAGGGATGGCACTGTTTCCGTAAAAAACCTGGCAACACCTTCAGACCCATAAATGAGTCCTGCATTGAGATAAACATTCAGAGCGTTACTGGTAACGGTGACGGTCATGTGGATTCTGGTTTTTTCCACACCGGTGAAAAATCCCTGGAAGACAAAGCTGTAAGCTGAAAAAAGAAGACTGATAAAAACAATGGATGTATAGTCCACAGCCAGAGGCGTAGCAATGGCATCCTGAATAAAAAATGGAAGAATGTCCTTGGCCCACAGCCACCCTGCCAAGGAAACGGGCAGGGAATAAATTGTTGCCATTATCAATCCATTATGAAAAGCAGTTCCTGCTTCGTGATCAATTTTTTGACCCAATCGTCTGGATGCCACGGTTTGGACGGCAGTCCGAATTCCAAGAACCAGACTCAATGCGCCCCAGAATAACATGGCACCCATTCCCGTAGCGGCTAACGCTTCTGCACCGAGCCTGCCCACCATGGCCACATCCACCATACTCATAAGCACCCGGCTCAAATTGCTCAGGATAACCGGAAACGCTAAAGTGAATACTTCTTTTGATATCTCTTTATCTTGTGGAAAGATGAAACGAAACATATTTAGAGTTCTTTTATTTCGATTTTCCTTTCGGAAAGAAATTGTCGTGTTTTACTACACACGGGCGCAGAAGTTAAAACTGAAACGGCGCTGTTCTTTTCCGCCGATTGAATTGAATTCACAATTTCTACAATTCTATAACCATCTTTCATGATGATCCTGCTTTTCCTGTCAATCACAATAAAAAGATCATTTATTGAGTTTTGCTGAAGCCGGATTCGGGGAGAAAGGTTGTATTTTCGCGGGTCAATATTTTTCATAACTGAATAAAAACAGCGGGGAAATTAAACCAGGGTTCTCTCTCTTCTCTCATGAAAATAAACTACTCAGAAGAAGTTCAACTTGCCAAAAGAACGGGAAAACCCATTCTGGCGCTGGAGTCCACCATTATTGCCCAGGGGATGCCGTTCCCGCAAAATTTAGATTTTGCGAATCGGGCAGAAACGCTTTGCAGAGATTCAGGCGTCACGCCTGCCACCATCGCTATTTTGAATGGAAATATTCATGTAGGATTAGAAAACGAAGTTTTAGAATTCATCGCCAAAAATGATGATGTGAAGAAGGTGTCCCGTCGGGAGTTGGGCATGGCGATTGCAGAAAATTGGCATGGCGCCACCACCGTTTCTTCCACCATGCATATTGCTCATCAGGCTGGGATTCCAGTTTTTTCAACAGGCGGGATCGGTGGTGTTCATCGCGGGGGAGAATATTCGTTTGATGTTTCCCAAGATCTCACCGCATTGGCTACTATTCCCATGATTGTTATTTCCGCCGGCGCCAAAGCCATATTGGATCTACCTAAAACATTAGAAATGATGGAGACACTTGGGATCACTGTTTTGGGATATGGCGTGGACGAATTTCCGGCATTTTATTCAAGGGAGTCCGGGTGTTTTAGGATTCATCCTGTTTCGTCTCCCGGTGGTGTTGCTGCCATTTATAAAGAAAATGTTTCTGCCGGGCTTTCATCCGCTGTGCTGGTTGCTAACCCCGTTCCCCAAGAAAATGAGATTCCCACCCAAGAAATAGAATCCATCATTGAATCCGCCTGCAAAACAGCGGCAGACCAAAACATCATTGGCAAAGAATTAACGCCGTTTTTACTAAAAGAGATTATGGAGAAAACCGGTGGGCGCAGTCTTGATACAAATAAGGCCTTGGCTTTGAATAATATCCATCTCGGCATACAGATTGTAAAAGAATTGGCATAATCCTGCCGGATTGTCATTCACAAAATTTTAGCACGATATTTGCATTTTTGGTAAAAAGAGAGATAAATAAATATGAACACAATTCAATCATTTATGCTGCGCCACCCCTTATTGAGTGTTGTATTAATTCTGCCATTTACCATGGTATTCACATTGGCAGTTTTTTCACTGATTATTAATATCGTATTGCCGGGGCTTTTAGCGCTGTGGCTGGCCGGGTGGGTTTACACATCCATTGTGGGGCAACACTGGCGCCGGAATATTAATGAACCGTTTTGGTTTGTTCGGGTGGGTTAGACCTTTTTCTTATAATCATTATAGGGTATTCAGGGTCTTCTCTACCCTTCGATAAACTCAGGGTGACAGGAGGGCCGGTTTTGATATTTTTCATATCAAAATAAAATTGGGAATTTGGATCCTTATTGGTTTTTCAAGTCGCTGCATTTTGATAATGTTTCATTCACAAAGCTCATCATATTCTCATCATCGATGATTTGAGCGCCCATGGGCACATTTTCAAAATAGAGTGTATTTACAGCAGCTTCCAGGATTTCACGGTTGTGTGTTATGCTGTTTCGACTCTGGACGATTTTTTCCAGGACTGCCTCCTGCCCCGCATAAATTTCTTCCAGTGTTTTTTCCCTAGCTGAATCCTGGAGCCGGTCCAGTCTTCTCTGGGTATATTTCATATTTTCCTTCAAAAAAGTCACGTTTGTCACGGGCAGGGATTTATTTGCTATATTTAATTCTGTTACATTCAAATAGCGCCCTTCCCGTCCGCTGGAATACAGGTAGGGGCCGTTGATCAATTGGCGCATCATAGGGCGTGTAAGGGTGGTACTGCCGCTGGTATAGATCAAGTCCGCTTCAGAAAAATGGGTGGGCAAATCCTTGTACGTGGATCGATCACTGTTTACCAGCAAAACTACCTTATCCACTTTTTTCTTTATTTTTGAAATGAATTCCTGCCCGGCAACGATGTAATCATCCATGATCAATTCAGGGATGGAATCGGGAGCCAGGTCTGTTAAGCCAATGATACCAATTTTTAATTCTGGCCTTTGAATGATGATATAAGGATCAATCAAGAGTTGATTGGACTTAGCATCCTTCAGATTTGCTGAAATGAATGGAATGGATGTGGATTTGGAAATATCCATAAGGAATGGCAATCCAGCAGCCAATTCATACTGTCCTACATTGATGGCATCACAGCCAATTTGTTCGTAACCCTTGATGATGGCAGAGGCGCGATATTCCTCTGAACTGCGGATGGAATCATGGAGTGTGTGAGTGGAAAAAAAGAGATCCCCTGCATCCAGGATAATGGGGTTCTTCCCGTCCTCATCCATATTCTTTATTGTCACATATTTCCTGGATAGACCGCCCAGTGGTTTTTTGGGTCACCCGCAGGGGTCTAACTGTCCGTGAACGCTTCCAGTGACAACCAGTGTCGCTGTGCCTTGTCCCATGAGGATAGACCCCAGCAACATTAACAAAAGAACCGCACTTCGACTCCGCTTAGTACACGCGCTTTGCAGAGAAAAGATCATTTTAAGAGTAACATCTTTTGCACAATGGTTTTGTGGCCGTCACTCAAGACAGTAAAATACATTCCTGAAGAGACAGGTCGGCCATGATGGTCCTGACCCTGCCACTGGACCTCGTGGCGGCCAATATCCCGCCAGCCGTTAACCAACTCTATTATTTCCTGTCCCAATAAGTTTATTACAGTAATGCGAACCTTACGGGGTGCCGGGAGCCCAAAGCGGATGGTGGTTACCGGGTTAAATGGATTGGGATAATTGCCGTCCAGGGATAGCTCTTCCGGGATGGTTGCTAATATCTCATCCACCGCCAGGGCAACTTGCTCCGGATCCCCAGCCACGATCTTGACCTGGCGGCTGTAGCGGTCATCTAAATCACCTAATAAATA
>DQOT01000070.1 GCA_015658495.1 Fidelibacterota bacterium
TATCGCAGGCCTGACTGGCGCCCTGATTTTCCTGATCGGGAAACCCGTAAAACCTGTTGAAATTATTATTGCTGAAATAATAGGTTGAGTAAAATGAATGATATAATGAATGACATCAAAGTTTTTAAACCAGACTATAGAGATACTGAAAAATCACATATTCCTGATATGACTGCATATAAGGAATTGTATGATAAATCTGTCAAGGATCCCGAAGGTTTTTGGGCAGAACAAGCCGAACGTCTGGACTGGTATAAAAAGTGGGACAAAGTAGCAGATAATGATCTCACAAAGGCTCAAATTAAATGGTTTGAAGGCGGGAAGCTAAATGTATCTTATAACTGCCTGGACCGTCACATCAAAGCAGGGCATGGTGATCAGACTGCACTCATATGGGAGGGAAATGACCCCAATACAGATACAGCATTATCCTACGCGGAATTACTCTCAGAAGTGTCGAAATTTGCAAACATCCTGAAAGAAAAAGGGGTGGAAAAGGGAGACCGTGTTTGCATTTATATGCAGATGATCCCGGAACTGGCAATCGCTATGCTGGCTTGCACCCGTATTGGTGCAGTTCACTCTATTGTTTTCGGGGCTTTTTCACCGGATTCTCTGAGGGATAGAATTAATGACTCTTCCTGCAAAGCTCTCATAACTCAAGATACAGGTGTTCGGGGTACTAAACAGAATATCCCCATGAAATCAAATGCAGATATTGCCCTGAAAAATACACCTTCCATTGAAACCGTAATTGTCGTTCAGCGCACTGGGGAAGAAGTTTCCATGCAGGAAGGGCGGGATTTCTGGTGGGAAGAACTGATAAAAACTGCTGATGATATATGCCAGCCTGTAGAGATGGATGCTGAAGATCCTCTCTTTATTCTCTATACATCTGGTTCAACAGGAAAGCCAAAGGGGGTTCTTCATACCACTGGTGGATATATGGTTTATACTTCTTTTACCCATGAGCTTGTCTTTGATTATCATCCAGGAGATATTTACTGGTGTACGGCTGATATCGGATGGATCACGGGCCATTCCTATATTATCTATGGGCCCCTTGCAAATCGGGCCACAACTCTCATGTTTGAAGGTGTACCCAATTATCCGGACTTTGGGCGGTTCTGGGATGTGGTGGAAAAACATAAGGTGAATATATTCTACACTGCACCCACCGCATTACGGGCTCTCATGAGAGAAGGCAATGATTATGTCATCAATCGTGACCGTTCGTCCATTAAGATACTGGGGACCGTTGGTGAACCCATTAAGGAACCGGAATGGATGTGGTATTACGATGTGGTAGGCGAAAACCGCTGCCCGATTGTAGATACCTGGTGGCAGACAGAAACCGGTGGAATCCTCATTACGCCATTGCCATCTGCAACGGAATTGAAGCCTGGTTCAGCAACATTACCATTCTTCGGGATTATACCCGTTATCCTGGATCCGGATGGGAATGAACTGCATGGCAACCCTGCAGAAGGATTGTTGGCTATCAAAACATCCTGGCCTGGGCAGATGCGGACCATTTATGGGGATCATGAGCGGTTTTATGATACCTATTTTTCTATGTTCAAGGGCTATTATTTTACCGGTGACGGCGCTCGCCGGGATGAAGATGGATATTACTGGATCACCGGGCGGGTGGATGATGTCCTGAATGTGTCCGGTCACAGGCTGGGAACGGCTGAGATAGAGGGTGCCATTGGTGCCCATCCGTCTGTAGCTGAAGCTGCTGTAGTGGGATATCCCCATGATATTAAAGGGCAGGGAGTTTATGCTTATGTCACCCTCATGGCAGGAGTGGAAGCGGATGATAATACCTTATCTGAAATCAAGCTGAAGGTAAGAGAGTTGATTGGCCCTCATGTATCGCCGGATAAAATTCAATTTACTCCAGCGCTTCCAAAAACAAGATCGGGGAAGATTATGCGCCGGATACTTCGGAAAATTGCAGAAGGGGATACAGAAAATTTGGGAGATACATCCACGCTGGCAGATCCGGGTGTGGTAGATGACCTGGTGGCTGGGATGCAGTAAGCTGCAGCCCCATCCCATTAGCTTATAAAGTATCAGCAGATTATTCGGCCTTCCGGATTCAGTGATTACGTAATCGGCATAAGCTTCTGGATCCAGGTAAATCCCTGCACTTTCACACCAAACAGGTAAAAAGGTTCGCTGATTGGACAAAGGGTGGATTTAGGGGTAAATTGAGGGGATGAAAAAAATCCAAAAATGCTAAAGGTGAAAAAGAATTAATGTCTATTAAATTGAATGGAAATGAGTTAACTGTTGAAAAACTCGTAAAGATTGCTAGAGACGGTGAACAGGTAGAACTCGCTCAGGATTCTCTACGTTCAATAATAAAGTGCCGAGAGATGATCGAGGAGAAAATACAAGCAGGCGAGATAATGTACGGAGTAAATACTGGTATTGGTGAATTTTCCGAAATTGTTTTAGATGATGCTCAGATTAAAGATTTTCAAAAGTATCTCATTTATAATCATGCA
>DQOT01000093.1 GCA_015658495.1 Fidelibacterota bacterium
CATGAGTAAACGTAAACGCTGGCAGGTCAGCAAAATCATTCGCGAATCAGTGAAATTGGGATAGTAAAGTGATTCAACAGGAAACAAGATTAAAAGTCGCAGACAATACGGGAGCCAAAGAGGTTCTTTGTTTCAAAGTTTTGGGCGGCTCCAATCGCAAATACGCTAGCATCGGTGACCAAATCGTGATCACGGTGAAAAAAGCGCTTCCAGGCGGGATGGTGAAAAAAGGTGAAGTTCACCGAGCTGTTGTGGTCCGTACAAGAAAAGAGATTTCTCGTCGTGACGGCAGCCGGATTCGCTTTGATGAAAATGCAGCTGTTCTTTTAAACAGTACAGGTGAACCTCGTGGAACACGTATTTTTGGCCCCGTAGCCCGTGAATTACGCGAAGGTGGATTCATGAGAATTATCTCAATGGCACCGGAGGTATTATAAGATGCATGTGAAAAAAGGAATGACCATTAAAGTCATCAGTGGAAACCATAAAGATCTGGAAGGAAAAATCCTTCATGTTTTTCCACAAAAACAACGTGTGATCGTTGAGGGTATAAATTTTATGAAAAAAGCAACCCGTCCAACGCAGGCAAATCCTGCTGGCGGAATGATTGAAAGGGAAGCATCCATTCATATTTCTAATGTAATGGTTGTTCATGGCGGACAAGCCACTCGTGTCGGATATAAGAAACTGGAAGATGGTTCCAAGATCCGAATTTCTAAAAAAACAAACGAGGAAATTGAAGCTTAATCATGGCTGAAGAAAAGAAAACCAAAAAAGCACCTGCGAAAAAGAAAAAAACAGTTGCATCGGTATATGTACCATCCCTTCGCAGATTGTATAAGGAGCAAATTGTAGCTGTCATGCAAAAACAGTTCAATTATGCCAACATCATGGAAGTGCCAAAAGTCACCAGTATTTCTCTGAATATGGGATTGGGTGATGCAAAAACAAATTCGAAATATTTAGAAAGTGCTGTTGAAGAAATGACCGTGATCTCCGGTCAAAAACCGATCATCACAAAATCAAAAAAAGACATTTCTAATTTCAAGATCCGTAAAGGATGGCCCGTAGGCTGCAAAGTAACCCTGCGGTCTAAGATGATGTACGAATTCATGGAAAGGTTGATCTCGGTAGCATTACCACGCACACGTGACTTTCGCGGCTTATCATTCAAATCTTTTGATGGTCGTGGCAATTACAATTTCGGCATTAAAGAGCAAATTATTTTTACCGAGATTGATTACGATAAAATTGAGTCCATTCGCGGGTTGAATGTTACCATTACCACCAGTGCGAAATCAGATGATGAGGCATACCATTTATTAAAAAACTTTGGACTGCCGTTAAGAGATAAACCGGTGAAACAAGAAGTGGAAGAGGCAGCTTAATGGCCAAGAAATCACAAATTCAAAAATCTAAAAGAACACCAAAATTCTCAACACGTCAAAAAAATCGCTGTTTCAAATGTGGCCGGCCTCATGGGTATTTAAGACGTTTTGGCCTTTGCCGCCTCTGTTTTCGGGAAATGGCTCTAAAAGGTGAGATTCCTGGTGTAACCAAAGCGAGTTGGTAGGAGAAAAAATTTATGTCAATGTCTGATCCAATTGCAGATTTTTTAACGCGGATCCGTAACGGGCTCACAGCAAGAAAACGCTGGGTGGATGTACCAAGCAGTACCTTGAAAAAACGAATTGCACTGGTACTGAAAGAAGAAAAATATCTGGAAGATTTTTTCTTTATTGCCGGGGAAGGTAACAAAGAAACGATTCGTGTCTTTTTAAAATATGATTACAAGGGTGAACCAGTCATCGACAATATTAAACGTGTCAGCCGTCCTGGCTTTCGGGTTTACGTCGGTGCTGGAGAAGCACCACGCGTATTAGACGGACTTGGCATTTCAATTTTATCAACGTCCATAGGTGTTTTGTCAAATAAAAAAGCAAATCAACTGGGCGTTGGTGGTGAAATACTCTGCGAGGTGTATTAAGTATTATGTCGAGAATTGGTAAAAATCCGGTTATTATTCCTGATGGCGTAAAAGTGAATCTCCTGGGACAATTGGTTAAGGTAACCGGTCCGAAAGGATCACTTGAATTCAATGTACATAAAGATATGAAATTATCTGAAAATGATGGTTCCATCATTGTAGAACGACCATCCGACCAGAGAGAACATCGTGCTCTTCATGGCACAACACGACAAATGATCAATAATATGGTTGTGGGTGTGTCCGAAGGTTACTCCAAGGAATTGGTGATCATCGGGATTGGATATCAAGCGCAAGTCAAGGGAAATCGATTGCAACTTCAGTTGGGCTATTCTCATGACATTTACTTTGATATGCCGGAAGGTATCACTGTAACGGCGAACCAGACAGAAGTGAAAGTTGATGGGACAGATAAACAACTGGTGGGTGCTGTTGCTGCGAAGATTCGCTCTTTCAGAAAACCAGAACCCTATAAAGGGAAGGGTGTTCGTTACAAGGGTGAATATGTGCGTTCGAAACAGGGTAAAACTGTAGGAGCTAAATAATGGTACAGCATCGTTCAGATATTCGGAGAATTGAAAGGAGACGGAACAGAAGTAAAAAGACTTCCCGTCTGCATTCAGGTCGTCCAAGATTGGTTGTTTATCGCAGTCTGAAGCATTTTGAAGCACAGATCGTAAATGACTTTGAAGGAGCAACTTTGACGGCAGTTTCATCCCGGGACAAAGAATTACAGTCTGCTGTAAAAAAAGCAGAAAATAAAACAGATATTAGCCGTATTGTAGGTGAAGCATTGGCGAAAAAAGCCAAAACCGCGAAAATCGGTCCAGTTGTTTTGGATCGCAACGGATATCCCTATCACGGTCGTGTTAAAGCATTTGCAGAAGCTGCCCGTGAAGGCGGATTAGAATTTTAAGGGAGTCTGATTTGGCTATCATAAACCCAGCTGAACTTGATCTTCAAGAAGAAGCGGTTGTAAGAATTAATCGAACTGCGAAAGTAACATCTCGCGGTAAACGTTTTCGTTTTTCTGCTCTCATTGTTGTGGGGGACAGAAAAGGTCACATTGGTGTGGGCCTAGGTAAAGCAAACGAGGTGATTTCTGCCATCCAAAAAGGAAAAGAGATCGCAAAAAGAAACATCGTTAAAGTTTCTGTCGTGAATGGAACCATACCCCACAAAATTATTGGTAAACATGGAGCAAGCCGCATTTTGTTAAAACCTGCGTCTCCAGGAACGGGTATTATTGCTGGCTCTGCGGTACGTGCTGTGATGGAGCAAGTTGGTATTCATAATATTTTAACAAAACGCCTAGGTTCCAAAAATTCCATGAACCTTGTATATGCCACCATGGATGCATTGATGCGGATGAAAGATGCCGTTGCCATTGCAAACAAACGTGGTATCACCATTGGTGAGGTATTCAACTAATGGCTAAATCAAAAATAGTACGCATCACACAGATCAAAAGTGGTATTGGGTACAAAAAAAAAGCTAAAGCGACCTTGAAAGCATTGGGGCTACGCAAAATGCAGCAAACCGTTGAACACAACGATTCACCGGCGATTCGCGGCATGATCAATGTGATCCCTTATTTATTGAAGGTTGAAGAAGTATGAAATTAGATTCATTAACACCCGTTCCCGGTTCAACGAAAAACAGAAAACGTGTTGGTCGCGGTCATGGATCCGGACTTGGCAAATCTGCCGGTCGTGGAGATAAAGGTGCGCAACAACGCTCTGGGTTCAAACGCCGTCCCTGGTTTGAAGGTGGTCAAATGGCATTGGCGCGTCGTCTTCCAAGACGTGGTTTTACAAATATTTTCAGAAAAGAATCTCAAATTGTGAATCTTGAGGCCATTGAAAGCCTGGGGCTCGATACGGTCGATGCTCAAATTTTAGCCGATAATGGGTTGGTGCGATCAGCATTGAAACCGATCAAAATTCTCGGTGATGGTGAATTGAAATCAAAAGTGACAATTACAGCCAGTGCTTTCAGTGCGTCAGCAATAGAACAAATTGAAAAAGCAGGCGGAACAGCGACAGTACAGTGATTGATAAATTTCAAAGTATCTTTGTAATTCCAGAACTCCGTAAAAGAATTCTTTTTACGGTTGGTGTTCTAATCATTGTACGGATCGGTGTACATATTCCGATTCCTGGTGTAGATGGAGAAGCGCTCGCTGGTGCATTCACCAACCTGCAGAATTCCCTGTTTGGATTATTTAACACCTTCGTTGGGGGTGCATTCCAGAAGGCGTCTTTATTCTCTTTAGGAATTATGCCTTACATCTCATCCTCCATTATTATTCAGTTGATGGGATCAGTTATTCCTTACTTCCAGAGATTGCAGAAAGAAGGTGAAGCCGGCCGGAAAAAGATCACACAGATCACTCGGTACGGAACGGTGATGTTGGCATCCATGCAATCTTATGGTGTAGTTGCTGTTTTTCTCCCAAGCCTGACGGCGAATGGACAGCCTGTCGTCGTGAATCCCGGTTTTATGTTTACCTTCACCGGAATTATCAGTATGGTGACAGGGACTCTCTTCCTAATGTGGTTGGGTGAAAGGATCACCGAACGCGGAATTGGAAACGGGATCTCTCTCATCATTATGGTGGGAATTATTTCAGCATTCCCGAATGTGATCTTGAGTGAAATCACACTGGTTCGTGAAGGTGTTCGTGGTTTACTGTCAGAATTCATCCTGATGGGCATTATGTTCCTGATCATTTGTTTTGTTGTATTGCTGACACAGGGAACTCGAAAAATACCGGTTCAATATGCGAAACGTGTTGTTGGCCGCAAAGTTTATGGTGGACAGAATACACATATCCCAATGCGCGTGAATACCGCCGGTGTGATGCCAATCATTTTTGCACAGTCCATCATGTTTATTCCCAGCACTATTTCTACATTCCTGGGTGACAGCGAATTTGCTCAATCTCTGATGAATTGGTTTTCTTTTGATCATCCATTTTATTGGGCTGTATTTGGTTTGATGATAATTTTCTTTACTTATTTTTATACTGCCATTGCCTTTGATCCCGTTCAGGTATCTTCAACCATGAAACAGCAAGGCGGATTTATACCTGGTGTTCGTCCTGGAAAGAAAACAGCAGAATACATTGATAATATTTTGACCTGCGTAACTTTACCGGGTTCTATTGCACTTGCATCTGTAGCCATTTTCCCATACATCCTGATGAAAACAATGAATATTAATTATGATTTGGCTTCATTCTTTGGTGGCACAAGCTTGTTGATTATTGTTGGTGTTTCCTTGGATACTTTGCAGCAAATTGAATCCCATTTAATGATGCGGCATTACGATGGTTTTTTAACAAAAGGTAAAATTCGCGGTCGGAGACGCATGTAATGGTTCATACACGGTCCCCACGCGAAATAGATAAAATTTCCCGCAGTTGCCAAATTGTTGCGGATACATTGATTATGCTGGAACCTCATGTGGTTTCTGGTGCTCGCGTATCCGATTTGGATCAAATGGCAGAAGATTTTATTCGCTCCCAGGGAGCTCGCCCGGCCTTTAAAGGCTACATGGGATTTCCAGCAACACTCTGTGTGTCTATTGATGATGCAGTTGTGCATGGAATTCCCGGAGAAGCCATTCTAATAAATGGCCAGATCGTGGGCATTGATTGTGGTGCAGAACTGGACGGCTATTATGGAGATCATGCCCGATCGTTTGCCATTGGCACCCTTGAAACCGATAAACAAAAATTACTGGATGTAACTCGCGAATCTCTCATGAAAGGGATCGAGCAAGCTGTTCCTGGGAATTATGTTGGCGATATTGGAAATGCTGTTCAAACGTATGCTGAAAGCAATGGATTTTCCGTTGTAAGAGAATTGGTTGGTCACGGTATTGGAAGGGAACTCCATGAAGAACCACAGATACCAAATTATGGAAAAGCAAAGCAAGGGTACAAACTCCGTTCAGGTATGTGTATCGCCATTGAACCCATGATCAATGCTGGTGCTAAAGAAGTGTTTACTGCCAAGGATGGTTGGACAATTTTAACGAAAGATGGTCAAGCTTCAGCTCATTTTGAGCATACGATTGCCATAACAAATAATGGTCCAAAGATATTGAGTGTAGGGACCCATGGCTAAAGAACAACCCATAACAATTGATGGGATCATTAAGGAAACATTACCAAATGCCATGTTTCGCGTTGAGGTAGAAATAGGTGGTAATCCTCATGAAGTTCTGGCACATGTCAGTGGAAAAATGCGAATGCATTTTATAAAAATTTTACCCGGAGATGTGGTGACATTAGAGATTTCACCTTATGATTTATCCCGTGGTCGTATTACATACAGACAAAAGTAGAGAAGAATGAAAGTTCGTCCATCAGTAAAGAAAATGTGTTCAAAGTGCAAGGTCATTAAAAGAAAAGGCGTTGTACTCGTAATTTGTGAAAACCCTAAACATAAGCAACGTCAAGGATAATAGAGACCTATGGCACGTATTGTTGGTGTAGATATCCCACGGAACAAGAAAGTTCCGTATTCATTGCGGTACATCCACGGCATTGGCTTGACCACAGCACAAAAATTGTGTGTAGAAGCCAAAGTGGATCCAAATACACGCGTTCAAGATTTAAAGGAAGAGCAGGTTGTTGCTCTTCGTGATGCTATCTCCGACCTGGGATTTATGGTTGAAGGTGAGTTGCGGTCCCAAACAGCGATGAACATCAAACGATTGAAAGATGTAGGTACCTATCGTGGCCTTCGTCATCGTCGTGGCCTTCCGGTAAACGGACAACGGACAAAAACCAATGCCCGGACACGGAAAGGTAAGAAACGCACCATTGGGTTGGGCAAGAAATAAACATAAATAAAGAGAGTCTATTTTGGCCGAGAATAAACCAAGAAAGAAAAAGAAAAAAAGTGTAGAGCCGCAAGGCATTGCACATATTAAATCCACATTTAATAATACCCACGTCACGTTGACCGATACATACGGGAATGTAATCGTATGGGAAAAAGCCGGGACATCCGGTTTTAAAGGCTCCCGGAAAAGTACAGCCTATGCTGCAACCATGGCTGCGGATAAAGCAGCTCAAACCGCCATGGCAATGGGACTTTCCAGTGTGGATGTCCAAGTGAAAGGACCCGGTTCAGGACGTGAATCTGCAATTCGTGCCCTGGCTGTTGCCGGTTTACAGATCACGAGCATTAAAGACGTGACACCCTTGCCACATAACGGGTGCCGTCCCCCAAAACGCAGACGAGTGTAAGGAGAATTAATGGCTAAATCACAAACCACAAAAGGTAAACTTGTACGGAAATTCGGGGAAAATATTTTCGGAAATCCAAAATATGACCGCCTTTTGAATCGCAAGCCTTACGCACCGGGCCAACACGGTCAGGGACGTCGGTCAAAATTATCGAACTACGGTATTCAATTGCGGGAAAAACAGAAGATTAAATTCATGTATGGTCTTCTGGAAAATCAGTTCCGTTTGAATTTTGTAAAAGCGGATCAAATGAAAGGTGAA
>DQOT01000038.1 GCA_015658495.1 Fidelibacterota bacterium
GATTCACATGTCCATTTGTTGTGGGGCGGTCTTGAAATGAATGACTGCCAGCTGCACGACCTAAAAAAACCCGAACAAATATTCCAGGCTCTCCGTGATTATTTTACTGCCCACCCAAAGAATGAATGGCTCCGCGGCAGCGGCTGGGAACTTCCCATCTTTCCAGATGGTAATCCTCGCAAGGAATGGTTGGATGAGATCAGCCCGGACAAACCCGTATTTTTAGTATCAGCTGATGGCCATTCTGCCTGGGTAAATTCCAAAGCGCTGGCATTGGCCGGTATCGATGCCCAAACACCTGACCCTCCAAATGGGCGTATCGAGCGCGATCCCAAGAGTAAAGATCCCTCCGGAGTATTGCGGGAGGATGCAATGGGATTGGTAGAACCGCTTTTGCCATTATATACTAAAGATCAAATTGATACCGGTTTACAGTTTGCAGTCAAAGAAGCGAATCGCCTGGGTATTACTGCCATTCTGGATGCCGGCACTGAGAGTTATGCATCTATTGATTCCATCCGCAGGCGTTATGATGGCCTGGATTCCTATCGTGAAGCAACATTTGATAAAAAAATATCCATGCGGGTTGCAGTATCACAATATGCCCGCCCGGAATTCTGGAAAGACGACTTAACACAGATGAAGAAACGCAGGTTTGCCAATGAACTGGGGATAATGAACACTGTAAAATTTTTTGCTGATGGTGTAATCGAAGGCGGCACTGCTGCCCTGTTAGAGCCTTACCTTGGTACTGATGATCGCGGCATTTTAAACTGGCATCCCGACACGCTGAAAAAGGCCGTAGCTGAGTATGATAAGGCAGGTTTTCAAATCCACATCCATGCTATTGGCGATTGGGGAATACGAAGTACATTAGATGCATTTGAGTTCGCACGACAGCAAAATGGGCTAGAAGATAAGCGGCACATGATGTCACACATTCAACTGATTCATCCTCAGGATGTGCCCCGCTTTAAAGAATTAAATATCATTGCCAGTTTCCAGGCTCTTTGGGCATATCCCGATAAATACATCACAGACCTTACATTGCCGGTATTAGGCCCTGTACGCTCCAGATGGAATTATCCCATAAACAGTGTTGCTTTATCGGGCGCCCGTATAGCCGGTGGTAGTGATTGGACCGTGTCTTCCCTGAACCCACTTGATGCCATTGAGGTTGCTGTTACAAGACGTGGACCTGGGCTAAAAGATGGAGATGCGTTATTCCCTGAAGAAGCTGTAAAATTGGAAACCATGTTGCGCGCATATACTTTGGAAGGTGCCTTCAGCCTATTCAAAGAAAATGAAATTGGATCACTGGAGGCAGGCAAATTGGCGGACATTATTATTTTGGACAGGAATCTGTTCCAGATTCCGGCACATGAAATTCATGATGCATCAGTAATCCAAACAATTTTTAATGGCAAAATTGTTTACAAAAAAGGAGAAAAAGATGAAAAAACAAGGTAATACAATATGGGTAATGGCAATTACACTCATCTTTTGTGTGATAACTGCTTTTGGAGGAATTGAGAAAGATATTCCATTAAATGAAGTCCCAGATGTCGTATTAAAAGCGGCGCAAAAAGCTGTCCCCGGTATTAAATTGACAGAAGCCGAAGTCGAAACAACACCTGATGGAGTGATCTATGAGCTTGAAGGGAAACTAGATGGTAAGGAATACGAGATTAAATTGTCTTCCGACGGCAAGGTTTTAGAGATTGAAGAAGAAGACGTTGATGATGACCACGAAGAAGATGACGAAGATTAATCGATAAATAACATCATTATCGATCACTATACGGAGTTTTTTGTTTGTGGAATAATGAGTAAATTTTGATATATAAAAAATGTCATAAAAAAATTAATGAAATCAACAAGC
>DQOT01000174.1 GCA_015658495.1 Fidelibacterota bacterium
GTCATATCCCAGAAATCAATAGCATCTTTTGTATTATACTTCCCGGATTCCACCACATCTTTTGCAAAAAGCCAGGAACAGGTGACCTTGCATTTATCAACGCCATCAGGACAAACCGTATGATACATGACATATTCTGGGTGGAGACTCAAAAGCATATTAGGAAAGATGGCATAGTAATACACCCGGTTTAGGTTTTCATCTTTTACACCATCCAAAGGCGGACAACAGAGTTCACCGCTGGCTGTGATACTGTTTTTGTCATCATTAAAATCCATATAACCGCCGAGAAAAGGACCATCATGGAGATCATTCCGCCCACCCATGTAATTGTGAATGGCCGCCAGTTCGGGATGAAGAATGGGACAGTGGTAACATTCGCAATAATTTTGGATTACCAATTTCCAATTCCCGTTCACTGAATATTCTTTCGTTCCCTGAACGACCAAATCAGAAATATTCCATGGACTGAAGCGATCTTTTATTGGGGCGAAAACAGAATCGAAATCTTCTGGTTCATCACTCAAGTTAATAAAAATAAATCCTTCCCATTCTTTCAGTGCTACGGAATGAAGCGGGTAATCTTCTTTCTTAAATCCGACCACCGCATCCATATGTGGGGCACCGATTAGTTTACCCTTCAAGTCATAAGTCCAGCCGTGGTAGCAGCATTGGATAGATTTTGAAAATTGACCGGCCGCTTTTTCGCAGATTCGAGTTCCACGATGTCGGCATACATTAAAGTGGGCTTTCAAATCTCCATTTTCGTCCCGCAGAATAATAACGCTCTCCGTGTCAATATTGATCACCTTATATTGGCCATTTTCTGCCAAGTCTAATGATCGTCCAGCACAGATCCAATTATACAGGAAAAGATTTTCGTACTCTTTTTGGAGAATGTCCGAACTGGTATAATATTCCCGCCCAAGGGTGTGGGCGCCGGGTTTGAGCGTTTCGGCTGTTTTTCTAAAGGTCATCTTTTCAGGATTTCCCGTGCTGCATTAAATCCATTGGTACAATGAAGTCCGCCGCCTGGATGGGTTCCCGGTCCGCAAAGATATAGATTTTCTATGGGTGATTTATATTGGGCAGAACTCATGGTGGGACGCATGAAGAAAAACTGATCCAAGGTCATTTCACCATGATTCAAATTCCCTTCGGTTAATCCGAATTGTTTTTCTAAATCCACTGGGGAAAGTACGGATGATGATTCTATTATGGATGAAAAACCAGGACTATAATTTTCCAAAACGCGAATCACATTATTTTTTAATTGTTCTTTCAATTCATCAGACCAATTTTGATTTCGCAAATGATAAGGGGCATATTTCACCGTGGCGGATAAAACATGTTTTCCATTTGACCCAAAGTCGGGATTAGGAACAGAAGGGATTGTGAATTCCACATACGGATTTTCCGCAAGCCGTCCATATTTCACCGCATCGGATGCTCGTTCTAAATATTCTATGGATGGACTAATGGAAAAAACGGTGTCCATTTGGTCTTCAGAAATTCCATTTATTTTTGGTAAATCATTTAGAGCAAAATGGATTCGCGCAGCACTACCCCGGTATTTGATATTTCTTAATTGTGTATGAAAATTGGGATTCAGTTTTGATGCGCCGATAAGATTGATAAATGTATTCTGTGGATCCAATCCCGATACGACCGTGTTCGTTTCAAGTATTTCTCCATCATCTAAGGATAAACCGCTGCAAATTCCATTCTCAACATTAATGGCGCTGACTTTTGAGTGAGTCCGAATTTCAACATTGGCAGATTCAGCGAACGCTCTCAATGCATTTACCAATTCGCTCGTACCGCCTTTTACAAATTGCGCATTGTGGAACATGCCACCGCTATGAACGTGCTGGTGCAAAAGATTATATCCTGTGGCTGCAGAAAAAGGGCCGAATGATAAATGGTGAATTCCCGCTGTAGATACGGCAGATCGAAGCAATTCATTCTCAAACCATTCATCCATCAACTCCGGCATCATCATGGGAATAACCCGCATGAGATCCACCAATCCCCGCGTGCCGTGTTTGGTCAAAGGTCCCAGCATGGATCGCATTCCCAACGCTTCTTTCAGTCCCACATTAGGTAGGCTGGGCGGTGTCAATTCATAAAGTTTTTCTAAAAAGTGAGTCAGGTTACGAATGTATTCCGTGAAATCTTCCCACACTTTTGCATCTTTTTCTGAATGGTTCGCAATGGATTCAGCGGTTTGTTTTGGATTACGGTGGAATGCAATATGAAGGCTTTCATTCCCCAGCGCAATTCGAACCACATCCGGTTTAATTAATTCTAATCCGTGTGCATTCAGATCCAATTGTTTCATGACCCGTGGATCAATCCATTTCACCACATCGTTGAACACATTACATTTAAAACCAGGAGCGAATTCTGTAGTCGATGCCAATCCGCCAATTTGGTTTCTTGCTTCCAGCAGCAAAACACTTTTACCGGATTTCCCCAAAATGGAAGCGGTAACCAAACTGTTCATCCCACCACCGATAACTATGATATCGTAATGTGTCATTACCAATCCATCAAAATCTTTTTAGCCGCCATCTCACCGGGGGAACCGGTAATGCCACCGCCGGGATGGGTGCCAGATCCGCATTGAAAATAATTTTTAATGGGTGTTTTATAATTGGCCCACTTTACGGCTGGACGCATGACAAACAATTGTTGAAGCGTCAATTCGCCATGGAAAATATTTCCTTCCGTCAAGCCAAAAGTGGATTCCAGATCCGCTGGCGTAAGCACCTGCCGATGCAAAATGATATCCTTGATATTGGGAGCATAGCGAGCGATGGTATTGATGACTGCATCCCCAAAAGCTTCCCGTTTTTGGTCGTTCCAGCCACCCTTTAGATCATAAGGTGCATACTGAATAAAACAGGACATAACATGTTTCCCCGGGGGTGCCATATCAGGATCCAGAACTGATGGGAGAATAATATCCATAAACGGTTCTTGAGAAAAATTGCCATACTTGGCATCATCATAAGCACGCTCTAAATGATCATAACTGGGGCTGATTGAAATGGCGCCCCGAAGATGATGACCATCACCGGGCAAGCAAGTAAAGTCAGGGAGTGCATCCAATGCCAAATTCACTTTACCCGATGATCCACGAATGCGGAAATTTTTAATATCGGTCACAAAATCCGAAGGCAAATCGCTCTCATTCACCATTTTCAAAAAGGATAGTTTTGGGTCCAATCCGGAGATGACAATATCTGAACTGTATTCATCTCCATTTTCAAGGGCAACACCCACAGCGCAACAATTTTTTACAACAACTTTTTCTACAGGCGCTTCTGTCATGATGTCTGCACCAAAATGTTCAGCGGATCGAGCGATGGCCATACTTACTGCGCCGGTACCGCCCCGCTGAAATCCCCAGGCGCGGAAGGAACCATCAATGTCACCCATATAATGGTGAAGCATCACATAGGCCGAACCGGGTGATCGCGGTCCCATGAAAGTGCCAATAATACCACTGGCAGACATGGTGGCTTTCAAAGGCTCAAACTCAAACCATTCATCCAAGAAGTCCGCCGAACTCATGGTCATGAGTTTGATCAAATATTCAAATTGTTCGCTGCTTAAGGATTTAAAGTGGTCCAATAATTTTTTCATGGCGCTCATATCAGACAGACTGGGACGAATGGCATTAGGTGCAATGGTTTCCAAAATGGGCCGCACAGCCATGCCGATTTGACCCATGGCAGGACCAAACCGCATATAGGTTTCCGCATCCTTTGGCGAGTGCCGATAAATTTCACGGTAAGTTTCATCCGCATCAGCGGTACGGAGTAGAAAATCATTATCCAATGGTGTAAATGTGCTTTCAAGTGGAAGTAGTTCTAAACCGAACTTGGGCAGCATAAGCTCCCGCATCACATTTGCTTTCATCAAACTCACCACGTAGGAACAAACTGTAAATTTAAATCCGGGATAAATTTCTTCTGTTACCGCCGCGCCGCCTAAAACATGTCGCCGTTCCAAAACCAGCACCTTTTTCCCTGCACGACCCAAATAGGCCGCTGCAGTAAGACCATTATGTCCACCACCGATGACAATGGCATCATATTTTTTTACTGGGGACATGACCGTTTCCTTTCTGGATCAAAAAATGGTGTTTCCACGATTCGTGCCGGGGTTAGTTTCCTAAAATGTTCTACTTTCAATTCGAAATCCAATTGAGTGTTTTCTTTGGCATATTCTGCCTTCACATGGGCCAGTGCAATATACCGTTTAAGGATGGGAGACCAGCACCCGCTGGTAGCATACCCCACTTGTTCATTCCCTTTATACAAAGGCGTGCTGGTTCGCCAGGCGGTGGATGGAAGTCCCGGCGCCAGACCCACTTTTCGGTAATGGGCTTCCAATTCATCCCACTGAATTTCAATACCGACAAATTCCCATTCCGGCCCCCGGGCTTGCTCTGCTTCCAATGCTTTTTTGCCGATAAAATCTTTTTTCTTCATTTTTACAGCCCAGCCTAACCCTAATTCGTAGGGTGACGATTTCCGGGATTGAATAATGGCGTGACGTGTAGAAATATAATCCACATCCAGAAGAATCAAACCCGCTTCGATCCGTGCCATATCCAAAGCTTGGAGTCCGGTGGGTGTAATACCATAAGATTTCCCTTTTTCTAACAGAAGGTCCCACACAGCCAATGCATCTTTGGGATCCATCCAAATTTCGTAACCGAGATCGCCCGTATACCCCGTACGAGAAATGGTTACCGGGATGTCTCCGAAAGTGGTATCCATCATCCAGAAAAATTTTAAGCTATTTAATGAATCGGAAGCAACTTTATTAAGAATGGCTCTGGAATTGGGGCCTTGAAGCGCCAGGGCAGCAGTGGTAAATGAATCATCTGATATAGATAAATCCATTCCTGCAGCGTTGGTTTCAATCCATTCCAAATTGGGTTCTGCACTGGTAATCCGAAATTTATTTTCTGATAATCTTTGGACGGTGCCATCATCAATTTGTTTACCATTTTCATCACACCAGGGTGTATACATGACTTGCCCCACTTTGCTGATTTTAATATTCCGTGTTACCAATCGATCCAGAAACCGTTGTGCATCGGATCCTTCAATAATGTATTTATATAAAGGAGTGATATCTAAAAGAGCGGCCTTGGTGCGAATGGCAAAATATTCATTATCATGAGTGAGTTCGTACTGAGTGGCAGCAAGATAGCCGGACCAACGGCGCCATTCTTGGGATTCATTCAGCTTGGATGTGCGTTCAAAAAAGGGCGATAGCTTGAGCTGCGTATGTACCGTGAATTGGTTTTCGTAACTCATTGAGTCGATCTTAAAAATGGTCGTGTTAAACAAGTGGGGCCGCCGGCACCTTTGATAGATATTTCTGATCCATCGTAGGTATGGACATCCACGCCTTCAAATTCCAGTCGTTGTTTTGTAATTGGGTTGCCGTCAATCATGATCACTTTGCGTGGTGCCACCGCCAAAACATTGCAGCCCATGGAGTCGTATTCTTCGTCCGGGACTTCAATCAATTTGATACCACGATCGATTAAATATTGCCTGAATGGAACCGGGAGCAACCGGGAATACACCAAATAGAGAACATGATCGATGGGGGAAATATTGCTCATGAGATGGAGACAATCTGCAGGGCCAGTCCAATGGGGTAGTGGAACGGAAATTACGTCATCCACATGATCACCCAGCAAATTTTTAAATTGACGAATGCCTTCTGCATTGGAACGATATCCTTCACCAATGGCTACGGTGCGTTCATCAATCCACACCACATCGCCACCTTCTAAAGTTCCTGGAGACTCAATGCGCCCAAGAATGGGAACGCCAATGGATTCAAAGTAGGCTTCCATGGTTTTTGATTCGGGCACCCGTGCGTCTTTTCCCATGGTACACAGGATTACACCGCCATTCGAAACGACACAGGGATCGTGGGTGTAAACTGAATCAAGGGAAGTGGTATCGTCAGCTGGTAAAAAATGAATTTCAACACCAGATGATTCCAGAAAACCAACCAGCTTTTCATAATCGGAAAGTGCCTTTTCATAATCAGGAATTCCAAAATAATGGAGTTGGGGTGATTGCTCGTTTACCTTGGCCTGATTTTGATAAGCATCCTTTGGATGCTTAATCAATACACGGATTATAGGATCCACCATATTTTGGCAGCCGAAACGATTACTCAATAGTTTCTCCACACCAATTAACGATTAAATTTGCAATAATTTTAATACACATTAATACATCGTCAATTTCCACATATTCATTGATTGAGTGCGCACGACGCACATTTCCGGGACCAAAGAGAACGGCAGGTATTTTACAGTAATTAGTAAAAAGGGCCATGTCAGCAGCGTAGGTAACGCCCTCAATGGTTGATTCATGATGGGTTGTTTCGGTAAAACAATTGGCTAATAATTGAATGAAAGGATGGTTGGGATCCGTGTGTCCCGATTCATACTGCCCTTCAAACCATTCTACAACGGGCGGATGGTTTTTCAGCCAGGCATCTTTCAAGGCTGTTTCATGGATATATGTTTCAAAAGCCTGTCTCGCGTCACCCACAGCTTCGCCGGGAAAAATACCAAACCTACCCTCCACAACAACCGTATCCGGTACGGATGAATGCCAGTCCCCACCTTGGATTGTGCCCAGATTAATTGGCGCCGCCTGATGGTATGATTTATAATATTCACTTTGATAGGCTGCATTTCGTTCTTGCTCAAGATTTAAAATGGACTGATGAATCAAATAGGTTTTTTCTATAGCGCTGACGCCTTCCCAGCGCATGGCACCATGGGTCGCTTTCCCGGAGATGGTTAACCGGAAATTGAGAGCACCGGAATGGATAGGACAAATATTCAAGGACGTGGGTTCTAAAACAACAGCAGCGTCTGCCGAGTAACCTTTTACAACATTTGCCAAGGTACCACAACCACCTGATTCCTCCCCCACTACTGATTGCACCATCACATTCCCGCTTGGTTTAAATCCCATCTCCTGAAGAATTTGGATTGCAAATATTCCTGAAGCTAATCCTGCTTTCATATCGCAGGAACCCCGGCCATAGATTCGCTCGTTTTTAATCGCACCAGACCAAGGCGATTCATCCCAGAGTTCCAACGAACCGGTAGGCACCACATCCACATGACCATTGAGAATAATGGATTTCCCGCTGCCATTTTTTTCCAGTGTCCAACAACATTGTGTCGAGAATCGGGGGAATAACCGTCGTCGTTAAAAGCCGGGTGGTCTTTTAATTCATCAAAACGGACAGGGACTTTTTCTGCAGCAAGACCGAGAGATTCAAGTTTATCCAGGATAATGGATTGTACTAGTCCTTCATCATTGGCTAAACTGGGAGACTGAACTAAAGTTTGGATAAATGAAACAATCTCATCCCGAGCAGTATTAACTGCGGAATCAATTTGGTGATTCAGGTCAAGCATTCTTTTTCCAGAAATCTTCCAATTCCACACCCAGCCCATCAGCAACGCGATTCACATAGGCGAAATAAGAAACGATTTGGTTAATGTCTAATATGCCGCGATCAGTATAGCCAACATCCCGGAGGCGCTCCACATCTTTCCAGATCATATCTGTGGGACGTTCGGTAAGTTTCGATGCATAGTCCAGCATGGCCATTTGTGCAGAAGAAATATTTGCGATCTTATAATCGGATTTTATTTGATGAACAAGCGATTCATCTTTCGTGAGTTTAAGAAGACCTTCTCCATGATGGGTGATTCAGTAATGGCATTGATTGATGGATGAAACCAAAACGGCGATCATTTCCCGGTTCACACGGCGAATAGGTGATTTCCCGTACATTATGGTTTTATACAGTCGAACATGGGCATCCAGTGATTCCGGGTTCAGGCTGTGAATTTTCAGGATATTATCGACACCGCCCCGGGAATCTTTCAGTTTTGCATATTGATCTTTTAACGATCCATCCGCATCCCTTTCATTAATCGTATCAATCCAGGCCATCGTTGTTTAATCCAGGGACCCTTCCATGCAAGTAGTCTCAAATCCCCCACGAATATTGTAAATAGTGGTAACAGAAAGTTTGTTTGTGGCCAGAGCCGTTTTCAGATCATTATAAATTCGTTTGGTGGCTGCTTCCTGGTAGATGCCCACATTACGGAAACTGACAAAATAATATTTCAAGGATTTCAGTTCCACACATTTTCCACCCGTGGGATAATATTCAATCTTTACATAGGCCAAATCTGGTAGTCCGCTGAAAGGACAAACAGCACTGAATTCATCTGTTTCTGTTTTAATATATTGGTCTGGACTGTCGAAATTAAAAACTTCGAGAAATCCGGGATTAATGTGACTTTCATCAACAAATTTGAATGAATATCCTTCGGCTTTTGCCATGCTACTCTCCTTTATAAATACAGCCGGTGGAATCGGTTTCCCTGATCTCAATCTGATATAAACTGGGCAGGGATGGAATTAGTTTCCCCCAAATCCACTTGCATAAATTTTCGCTGGATGGATTATCTAATCCATCGATTTTGTTTAAATAAGAATGATCAATTTGATCATGGATTGGTTTGAATGCAGCATCAATATCGCCGAAATCTATGACAAATCCTGTATGATCATCTACATCACCATTTATAGTGAGGGTGATCTTGAAAGAATGTCCGTGGACATTCTTGCAGGGATGACCCTCGGGCAAATTTGGCAGCGATCGCGCCGCTTCAATTGAAAATGTTTTATATACGTCCATGGGTGAATTTACATGTCACATTGAGTTTAACGAAGTGCGACATGGTCATAAAAAGTTCAGCTATTGGTTGTTTGGTTCATGCTTCGTCAGGCTCAGCATGACATATAATTAAGGTATCCCCAATATTTTATGTGTTTGAAGACTCAATTTTCACTGGGGATGCTTGGCCACAAAATCTTCCGAGAGTTTTATATTTCTTGCCTGATTGGGGCCATTCATTGGCTGAATGAAAAAATGATTAAAATCCAATCCTTCATGCTGTCGTGGATTCATACCACATTGGGGAAATACAATTTTTAATTCATGACCACTTTTTAAAATAAAATCCGCATTGGCTTTTGGGCTCACGCAGAACCAATCAATTCCGACCGGAGGCATTTTTGTCCCATTTGTTTCAATGGCGATCTCAAATCCGGCGTCATGAATGGTTGAAATAAATTCATCATCCATTTGTAAAAGGGGTTCTCTGCCGGTGCAAACCAGGAATGGTTTTTCGTTTTTATTTTCAGGCCATAGGCCTTGAATTATTTCCGCAACTTGTTTGGCAGAATATTTCCCGCCGTTGGGACCATCTGTCCCTACAAAATCTGTATCACACCAATCGCAAAGGACACCTTCCCGATCTTTTTCTAATCCCGTCCAAAGGTTACAACCCGCGAAACGAAGTAAAACTGCAGGACGTCCCGTATGGAATCATTCTCCTCTTTTAGAGAGGAGAACCGGAGCCTGTACTGAGCAAGGCCAAAGGGAGGGGTAAGACATAAAGTTTTCATTTTTTCAATTTTACCCCAGATAATTCAATGGGTCTTCTAAGCCATCTTCCTTAAATCCTTTTAATCTCAAGGTACATGCATCACATCGACCACAAGGATCCCCATTCTCCTGTGGATCATAACAACTTGTAGTCATTCCATAATCCACGCCCAGTTCTATCCCTTTTCTTATAATCTCAGCTTTGGTTAGATGAATCAACGGTGTATGAATCTTGAATTGTTTTCCACCCACACCTGCTTTTGTGGCAAGGTTTGCAGTACGTTCAAAAGACTCAATAAACTCCGGGCGACAATCGGGATAGCCGGAATAATCCAGCGCATTCACGCCAATGAAAATATCGGTTGTACCCAGCGTTTCTGCCCAGGCCAGGGCCATGGAAAGGAAAACTGTATTTCGGGCCGGAACATATGTCACAGGAATATCAGTCATGTCAGATTCATCCCGATCTTTGGGAACATCAATATCATCCGTGAGTGCCGAGCCGCCAAACTGTGCCAGATCAATATTTACAATAGAATGTTTTTTTACGTCAATTGTTTGTGCAACCTTTTTTGCTGCTTCCAATTCAAATGCATGGCGTTGACCATAATTAACCGTAAGGGCATAAAGATCGTATTCTTGCTCCTTTGCTATCGCCAGGCAGGTGGTGGAATCCAAGCCACCGGAAAGAAGGATAACGGCTTTTTTATTCATGATAATTGTGGCGGAAATTAGGTTTATCAAATGGTTCTAGGAATTAAATCGATTCCACACCCAATGAATCACAAATCCGGATAATAATAATGGGATGGCTTCCATGAGATAGTGTTCCGGTGTATAAATAAAAATGAACAGGGCGATAATGGTTGGAATAATGACGGTAATCCATGGAAAAATCATTCCACCGGCGACTTTGAAAGGACGAGGCAAATACGGTTTTGAATATCGGAGTGAAATAAAAACAAAAAATCCAATAATATAAAGCGGGATGCTAATCCATGTTCCCACAACCAATAGATCTATAAAATTCATGCCCATGGTCATGATGCTTAAAACAATTCCTTGGGTTATCAGTGCGCCGATTGGTGTGCCGTTATTTTGATTTATTGTTGAGATGGATTTGGGCAAATGTCCATCATCTGAAATGGCTTTCAGTAAGTGAGACATCAACATCATTTTACCATTAATGAGCCCAAAATTGGATGTTTGTGCCGCAATGCTGAACCACCAGGCAAAAGCAGTTCCACCCAGGGTGAGTGCCACCAGATTCAATTGCGCTTCGTCCCATTTTGCCCAGTTTGGATCTACAGCAATCCCGATCATGAGTGGAATCACATATGCGAAGACTGACATTATCAAGGTTACAATAAGCGCTTTGGGATAATTGGTTTCAATGTCTTCTATTTCGTCAGCTGCAGATGCCAATCCACTATAACCTGAAAAATTCCATAGTCCGAAGATCAAGGCAAACACAACTGCTGTATTCAGATCCGTCTCCGGAGGTAAATGCAAAGTTGAATATGTGGAAAGATCAATTATTCCGAATCCGTAATAAATAAATATGATGACGGGAATGATTTGGATCCAATAAAGTGCATTGAACAAAGGCCCCACCAGATTCACACCCCGAATATTTAAAATTACCGAAAGCCAGATCACAGAAAGGGTGAGTCCATATGAAAAACTAAACGGCGCATCCGGCCAAATAAAAATCACAAAATATTCCGCCAATAGCGTGGGATAAAGTGCCGCATCAAACATCCAAGTGAGCCATTCCAACCAACCTAACTGGAAGCCCCAATAGCGACCCCAGCTTTGTTTATACCATTGGTAAATGCCGCCCTTCATGGGGATGGAACTCACCAATTCCCCATTTTGCAGGATACCCGGAATTCCCCAAAACACAGCCATGAATAGTAATCCGAAAATGGCAAGTGTGGGACCCGATTGAACAACTACTTCCTCAATGCCATAGGGCCCGCCACAATAAATGACAAACATTGCGGACACGGTTGTCCAAAACCGCATTTTTGATTTTTTGGGTCTTCTAAACATATTTGTTAACGGGAAATGTAACCTAATTCTTGTGGATATATTTAGTGTTGATTTTCATTCAATCATCCATTCAATCGCCAAATCATGCATTCATCTATTACCCCATTATTCTCAAACTCCAATACATGAATACATTAACACGTAAACACTTAATAGATTCATCCCGGTTGCTACATTTGTAAAATAACAATTATATTTCCCCGCACCTTTTTGGTGAATTATGATTGAAAATCCACTAACAAACCTTTGGTATTATGATTCTTTGGCTCCTCATTCCATGTTGGCCTGCAGGCTAGAATCGTCTATCCCTTGGAATCCCCCACTTTAAACTTTTTCTACATGCGGAATAACCCGCAACCTTTTCTCATATTTAATTTAATTACGTTTAATGGGGCGTAAAAATATCTTAACAAATTCAAAGTTTAACATGGAGTACACATGAGTTACTCAAGAGAAAAATCACAGCCGATCTTTGATCGTGCTTTAAACGTATTGGTCAAAGGTGTCAGTTCAAATTTCCGTTACCTTGGTGATAATGAAACGCCTGTCATTGCAAAAGGGAAAGGCGCCCGTGTTTGGGATGCCGATGGCAATGAATTCATTGATTATCGGTTAGGATGGGGTCCCATCAATTTGGGCCATGCCGATGATCGGGTGAACAGTGCTGTTGCAGAAGCAATCCGAAATGGAACTACATTTGCAGCAACAACACCCCTGGAAGTTGAAACCGCCGAATTGGTGAAAAAATTGGTGCCAGGCATGGAAAAATTGCGTTTCACAAATACGGGAACAGAAGCAACCATGCACGCACTTCGAACGGCTCGGGGTTATACGAATAAAGAAAAATTCATCAAATTTGAAGGGCAATACCATGGGGCTCACGACTACGTTTTATTCAGCACTGCTTCGTCACCCATTAGTAGCATGGGTTCAAGGAGATCTCCAATTCCTATCCAAGCTGGTTCTGGAATTCCAGATAAAATCCGGGACTATGTTTATTGTCTGCCCTTTAATGATTTTGATGCAGTTGAAAAATGTGTAAAAGATCACCATGGTGAAATAGCTACCATCATGGTAGAACCTTGTCTCGGAAACATTGCAGGCATCGAACCAAAAGATGGGTTTTTGGCTCATCTTAGAAAATTATGTGAGGAGTACAATATCGTATTGATCTTTGATGAAGTGAAAACAGGATTTCGATTGTCCAACGGTGGCGCGAGAGAAACGTATGGTGTGATTCCCCACATTTCAACCTATGCAAAGAGTCTGGGAAATGGATTTCCCGTGGCAGCTTTTGGTGGTTCCGCTGAGGTGATGGATGTCCTTGGGGGCGGAAGTGTAACCCATGCAGGAACCTTTGGCGCCAATGCAGTTAGTATGGCTGCAGCTAAAGCTGTATTAACGATTTTAGATGAATCACCTGTTTTAGAAAATCTTGCAGAACGAGGTATGAGATTAAAAGATGGCTTGGATAAAGTTCTCAAAAATGCTGGATTGGCGCACCAAATGTCCGGCCACCCCAATCTTCAGGGATTTCTCCTTACGGAAAAACCGGTTCAGGAAGTTCGGGACCTAGTACATCACGATGGTGATATGTATGAAACCATCATGAGCAATATGTATGAACGTGGCGTCTGGATGGAAGATGATGCCCGGGAACCCTGGTTCATTTGCGAAGCACATACAGATGAAATAATTGACGAAACCTTGAATAAATTCGAAGACGCCGTTAAATCCGCTATTGATAGGTGAACTGAAAACAACTGTTTTTTGGTCGGACCAATTTCCCAGGCCCAATGATCTACCTGTGGCGAATGAACTGCCAAGCCAAGTGGATGTGGCCATCGTTGGGAGTGGATATACAGGACTGAACTGTGCCCGTGTTTTGGCAAAAGCTGGAATGCGTGTTGCTGTTCTGGAAAAAAATACCATTGGCTGGGGCGCCAGTTCCAGAAATGGAGGCATGGCAACACCGGGACTTAAACAGGATATTTCCAAAATAAAAAAAACCTATGGGATGGATTATGCCCGGGAATTTTGGAAATCGTCTGTTGATGCAATTAATCTTTTAGAACAGATTATTGTGGAAGAGAGTATTGACTGTCATTGGTCTCGTTATGGTCATATGTCTTTGGCATATAAGCAATCTCATTTCAATGATTTAGTTGGTTACATTGAATGGTTAGATAAGGAATTCGGTCATAAGAAAAAACTCATATCCAAATCTCAACTCAAAACTGAAATTGGCACTGACGCCTATTTTGGAGGCAGTACGGATGAATTAAGTGGTGGACTTCAACCAGCAAAATATGTTTTTGGCTTGGCAAAAGCTGTTGCGGTCCACGGTGTGATTTTATGCGAAAATTCACAGGTTACAACTATTCAAAAGGAGTCGAATGAATTTGAAGTAATGACCAACCAAGGAACAATAATGGCAAAGAATGTTGTCATTGCTACAAACGGTTATACCAATATGTTGATTCCAAAATTGAAGCCGAAAGTATTCCCGGTTGGCAGTTATATTATTGTGAGTGAACCTCTCCCACAGGATTTGCAGGATAGGCTGAGCCCCAAACGACGGATGTTCTATGATTCAAAAAATTTCCTGAATTATTTCCGGCTTACACCGGATGGGCGCATGCTTTGGGGCGGCCGAAACGATTTGAGCACGGATTTGGATTTGAATGAAAGTGCATCCATTTTAACGAAACAGGTTTGCACGATTTTTCCAGAATTGAATGATGTTAAATTCACTCATTCCTGGACAGGGAAACTTGGGGTTACCTTTGATTTAATGCCGCATATTGGACAGATCAATGGCATTCATTATGCATTAGGATATGGGGGTCATGGTTTATCCATTGCTACTTATCTTGGAACAGAATTGGGCTTACTTATGACAGGACAAAAAGATCGTAGCCCCTATGAAGAGATTTCTCATCAAACAATGTTCTTCTACAAAAAAGATCCATGGTTTCTCCCCTTTGCTGCAAAATATTTTCGGTTTTTAGATTGGGTATCGTAAACTA
>DQOT01000132.1 GCA_015658495.1 Fidelibacterota bacterium
AGGCGCCCGTGAAGGTTTTTTGCACTTTTAACAAAAGATGTCTTGTCATACCCTTCCGGGTTATCTTGTGGGCGTTTCATGGCAAATTCTCCCCACTTGGTATCGTAGTAATGCCAATCAGTAACTGGTGCTCCAGATATGCCAGCCTTGAATTCCCGGGTATTGGTCATAGCGTTCAAAGTAAAGCTTCCTCCACCGCTCCAGCCCCAGATTCCAACCCGATCCGGATCAATATAAGATTGCGATTTCAGCCAACGGATTCCATCCAAAATATCAACAATTTCTATGGGCCCGGACATCATCATTATAAGTCGATTTTCCAGTTTCTTGCTGATTGCGGTGGCGCTGCGGTGATCAAATTTCACCACCAGGTAGCCTCTATCCAGCAGCATGTTATCAAAGAAAAGGGATGAGCCCTGCCATTGGTCAAACACCGTAGGCGCCGACGGGCCTCCATAAATATGGAAAATAAGCGGATAGGATTTACCTGGATCAAAATTTTTCGGTTTCAGGATCTGAGCAGGCATGGGGAATCCATCTGATGTGGGAATGGTAAAGAGTTCCGGTGTTTGCAGGTTCAATCCCTGCAGCAGTTCCGGGCGTGGTTTTGCGATCGTATGCAATTTTGTCCCATCCTTTTTATGGAGGGTCAGCTCTGGAAGTGTGCTGCTATTGGAATAGGAGTCAAAATAATATTGTCCATCTGGACTAAACCCAACCTTGTGTACCCCATCATCCCTCGTGATCCGCTCCAGACCAATGCCATCGAACCCTATTCTATATAAATGTCGTTCAACAGATGATTTTTTCAACGCAGTAAAATATACCTGGTCGTGTTCGTCGTCTATATTGACCACTGATCGCCTTAGCCAGAAGGGGCCTCCAGATGAACGCAGCGCCCAGGACCCCCTGGTGACCTGATTAACCAGCTGGCCATCTTCCCTGAAGCGATATAAGTGCGCATACCCATCCCGCTCTGACTGCCACAATAAATCACCTGATTCCAGGAAATAAAGATCATCATTGATATTGACCCAGCCTTCATCAGTTTCTTTTAAAACCCGGCCAAGGTTTTTTCCGGTTTTCCGATCGATAAAAAACAGGTTCAATTCAGTTTGTGCCCGGTTCATGGTCTGTATCGTGAATCGTTTATCATCCGGATGCCATTTTACACGGCAGATATATTCGTATGGATCCAGTCTTACCCACTTTATCCGGGGATGAGCAATTTCCATAACGCCCACCCTCACAATGGGATTATCTGTCCCTGTTTTCGGGTAGCGCTGGGTGATCAGCCGTGGTTCCACGGGCTTGAAATCCACATAGTGCATTTTGGTCACCGGGGATTCATCAGTCTGTAAAAAAACAAGTGCCTTAGAATCATCTGACCACCAATAGCCAATATCCTGCCGGCCAAAGATCTCTTCCCAGTAAACCCATGAGACAGTACCGTTCAGGATATTTTCCGATCCGTCGCGGGTTAGCCGTTTTTCCCGGTTTTTTTCCAAGTCATAAACATAGATGTCGTTTTCCCTGACAAAGGCCACCTTTGACCCATCTGGTGAAAAGCGAGGCGATTTTTCAGCTGTTTCAGTTTCAGTAATACGCCTGAATTCTGAAATTGCCATATCCAGAATAAAAATATCTTTTTTATAGATGTAAAGCGCCTGCTCTCCATTTGAATCAAATGCAATGGGCCATACTAGGTATTTTGTGGAATCTTCCTCGCCAATGCTTCTCTGCAGACTGGCAATTGCTTTTTCTCGGTTTACTACAGTGTAGAGCTCACCTGCCTTCCGGGGATCCAGTTTCTGGAACGTTCTTTCTTCCTTCGGCTTGCGAACATCAAACAGAATGGCTGTATTATTTTCCAACCATTGATATCGATGGACCGCAGCGATCGCTTTTGCCTCATCACTTTGTATCCATTCGACTGTAATTTTTTCTTTGCGCTCTTCACTATAGACGCGGGGAATTAGACATAGAATCAATAGGAATGGGATAATACGATTCATGGGTAACCTAATTGTTGATTGGGTTTTAATTTAGCTTATTTCCTGTCATCTGCCAGCGCACCAATTCTACAGGAATATTCCCGGCATCATTAAACGCCCGGAAAAAATCCTTCATCACAAAAGGTTTTTCCTGTTCTTCCAACTGCTTGGCCCACTCCGTGACAAGCTTCTCTATTAAGTATTTACCGGTGATATAGCAGGTCCCATACCCGGGTTGACGAAGATAAAGGTGCTGTTCAAACTGCAATAAGTGTGGTTCACGTTTCATCCAGCCACGGGGTGTCCATTTGACGTGCACCTGGCCCGCTTCCGCCATGGTCATTTCGTTGGCGTGAGCGTAAAGGGATCCTAATCCTCGAGCAGCTCGCTGGGCGATCATGATCCAGATAATCTCTCTGGAGCGGGGGCTGTCTTCATAGAGACCGGCGTGCATGAACATTTCTTCTACACCAGTAGCGATACCCTCATTCTTGGAATCAAAAATATTATAAAGCAGGGCGCCACGGCGGATGGGACTTTCGTGGGGCTCATCTCGTACCTGGGCCAGGTCGAACCAGTGGATAAAATGGGAATAAAGCGGCAGGGGATCATAATGCATGCCGATGGCGAAAAAATTACGCTGGTCCGCAGGCACAAACTGGCCCATGTGCTCCCGCAGAGCCGGTTCCATATTGGGCTTGATGGGCATGATCTCTTTATCGCTCAAAAAATTCATGAAGCGCTGTACTCCCTGCTCCGTGAGCTGGGCAAATTCTTCCGGTGTGTTGGCAGCAGACATGAGCGGCAGATCCATATTATTCTGCTCCTCTAGTTTTAAAGAGGTCCAAGCACGGTCCAGTTCCCGCTGCAGCAGCCGCACTTCATCTTCCCAGGTTAAGGGCAATAGATGGACATTTTGCTGATACCAGGTATAATTTTCCTTTCCAATCCCGGATGGCCCTGTCTTATCAGGCGCCTGCTCTTCCAGCCAGATGATAAAATCTTTTGTGGCTGCCATAGCATTCTCCAGCGAGACTGAAAGGGCAACCTGATCTTTTGATAGTTTAAGTTTTTCAGCAATTTTATTCAGGTCGACAACCTGTTGCTTGAAATTCTCAATACCGGCGACCCACAGGTCTCGGGCATTGCCGGTAAGATTCCCCCGGGCCTGATCCAAGAATGGGGGAATAACTTTCAGGTCGTTTGTTAAGCGCTTTTCTTCATCATGGGTCAGAGGAAATTGGTAGGTCCAGAATTCCAGCGTGGCGTGGTTGGTGGGCCCTTCGTGGGCCGGGACATCGCTCTGATGCATCCAGATCGTCTGGTAGTAGGCCGGATCCCGCACCCATGGCTGGAGTACACGATAGTTAAAGTCATAGCCATTCATTTCCGCCCGTACGATGTGCCAGTCCACTTGGGCGGGAAT
>DQOT01000268.1 GCA_015658495.1 Fidelibacterota bacterium
AATGTGAAGAATGGGGAAATCACCAATATTGGATTCCATAATGTCCCTTCATTTGTTCAACTCATGAATGCAAAAGTGGATGTGCCGGGCCTTGGATCCATCCAATATGATTTAGCATTTGGTGGTGCATTCTATGCTTTTGTGGATGTGGAGCAAGTTGGGTTGGATTGCACGAAAAAACATCAAAATCAATTGATCCAAAAAGGAATGAAGATTAAACGAGCCGTAATGGAATCTGTGAAAATGGATCACCCAACCGAATCGGAAATGAATTTTCTATATGGCACAATATTTATTGGCCCGGCCCAAGACCCCAAAAATCACAGTCGCAATGTTTGCATTTTTGCTGAAGGGGAAGTGGATCGATCTCCAACAGGGACAGGCGTAAGTGCCCGGGCCGCCCTTCATTATGCCCGCGGCGAAATTAGGGTGGGTGAATCCGTCACCATTGAGAGTATTATTGGTTCTACTTTTTCAGTCCAAGTTTATGAAACCACATCTATTGGAAATTATGATGCGGTGATTCCTGATGTGAATGGGAATGCATATATCACCGGGAAAAACACATTTTGGATCAATCCAAATGATCCTTTGAAAGATGGATTTATTTTAAGATGATTCGATCTTTTCATCTTTTTTTACTCTTTTCATTATTATCCGGTTCTGATCCAATCCCATTTTCAATTCCAACCATAGAATTGGATGACAGAACAGATCTCCAAACCATCGTTGACCAAGAAAATGGTATTTACCTGGGACACCCAACAACAGTTCTTTTAGAAAATGGGAATACGATCCTGGTTGTTTACCCCAAAGGTCACGGCAAAGGAGAGATAATATTAAAGCGAAGTGAAGATGGTGGTAAAACTTGGTCCGATCGGCTTCCGGTACCCCATAATTGGACGACCAGCAAAGAAGTTCCAACTATCCATCGAATGGTTGATTCTTTAGGAACAAAAAGGCTCATCATGTGGTCTGGGCTTTATCCTGCAAGACTGGCTGTTTCGGAAGATGATGGACTAACTTGGTCTGCATTACATCCAGCAGGAGAATGGGGTGGAATTGTCGTTATGGGTGCAGTGGTCGATTTAAAAACACCTGGACATTATCTTGCTCTTTTCCATGATGACGGACGGTTTTTCACACAAAATGGAAAATGGACGGGTGTTTTTACTTTGTATCAAACCAACTCAACCGATGGTGGGCTTACCTGGTCTCATCCGCTTCCTATTTACCAAAATAATGAGATTCACCTTTCCGAGCCGGGAATCATTCGGTCACCGGATGGTCATGAACTGGCAGCATTATTACGGGAAAACAGCAGAAAAAAAAATTCCCATGTGATCTTTTCCAATAATGAAGGAAAATCCTGGAGTGAACCTGTGGAACTTCCACGAGAACTTACCGGCGATCGCCACACGGGGAAATATCTACAGGATGGCAGACTCTTTTTATCTTTTCGGGACACGGCACCCAACAGTCCAACCCAAGGGGATTGGGTCGCATGGATTGGAACCTATGAAGATATTCTCATGGGAAATCCGGGCGAATTCCGACTTCGGATAAAAGATAATAAACATGAATGGGATTGTGCTTATCCCGGGGTTGAAATATTACCCAATGGTGAAATAGTGACCACCACTTATGGACATTGGGATGAAGGGAAAAGTCCTTACATTTTGTCGGTTCGAATAAATATAAATAATTTGGAATAACTGGAGAAGACCATGTCTAAAAAAATGAACAGACGAAATTTTATTAAAACGACAGCGGTTGCAGGTACTGCGGCAACACTAATGCCAAAAACACTTTTTTCATCCACCGCAAGCAAGCGAGTGAAATTGGGTTTCATTGGAACAGGCATGCGCGGACAATGGGTTCTTTGGCTGGCGGCACAATATCCGGAGGTGGACATTCCTGCTATTTGTGACATTGATGATGGTATGATCGAAAGTGCATTGAAGATCATGAAAGATGCAGGTAAACCCGAGCCCCGTATTTATAAAAAAGGCGATGAAGATTTCCGAAACATGGTGGAAATTGAAGACTTGGATGGTGCATATATTGCAACGCCTTGGGAATGGCATCATCCCATGGCAATCGCCGCCATGAAGAATGGAATTCATGTGGGGACAGAAGTTCCGGCAGCGTTAACCGTGGACAATTGTTGGGATTTAGTAAGGACGTCTGAACAGACCGGGAAACATTGCATGATCATGGAAAATGTCTGTTATCGCCGCGATGTGATGGCGGTCTTGAATATGGTTCAACAAGGCTTGTTTGGCGAGCTGCTCCATTGCCAGGGTGGATATCAGCATGATCTTCGCCATGTAAAATTTAATGATGGGAAACAAGCTTATGGCGGCGGTGTGGAATTTGGGAAAAATGGTTTTTCTGAATCAAAATGGCGGACGCAACATTCAGTAGATCGCAATGGTGATCTATATCCAACCCATGGATTAGGACCCGTGAGTACCATGCTTGACATCAATCGTGGAAACCGAATGATGCATCTCACCTCAACAGCTACACAAAGTCGCGGGCTCCATAAATATATTGTGGATCAAGGTGGACCGGATCATCCTAATGCTGATGTGGAATTCAAGTGTGGCGATATTGTAACCACCGTGATCAAATGTGTCAATGGACAAACGATCATGTTGAGCCATGATACCAATTCGCCAAGGCCTTACAGCCTGAATTTCCGGGTACAAGGGACACAAGGGATTTGGATGGTGGACAATAATTCTATCTATATCGAAGGGACAAGCCCTGAATCACACCGCTGGGAATCAGATGAAGAATACTTGAAAAAATACGACCATCCCCTCTGGAAACGATTCGAAGATCAAGCAGCAGGATCCGGTCATGGCGGCATGGATTTTTTCATTCTCCGGGCATTTATAGAAACCTTAAAAGGTGCAGATCCTGTCATCGATATTTATG
>DQOT01000318.1 GCA_015658495.1 Fidelibacterota bacterium
CAATCTCACTCTTGCCAATAGAAAAAGAAATATCATCAACCGCTTTCACTTCAGCCACTTTCCGTCCCATAATTCCACCAGAGACAGGAAAACTGACTGAAAGATTTTTAACTTCCACTAATGGTTTCTGACTCATACCTTTGCTCTATCAGCCACAACATGGCAACGCACAAAATGATCCTCTGCCATTTCCACCAAAGCGGGTTCTTCCGTATGACATCGATCTTCAACCAAATCACATCGTGTGCAAAACTTGCACCCAACCGGCATATCCAAAATATTGGGTACCATTCCCTTAATTGTTTCCAATCTTTCAGCAGGATTATTCTCATCCGGATGTGGAATGGAATTCAGAAGACCAATTGTATAAGGATGAAGTGGATTCTCAAATAAGGATTCTATGCCAGCAACTTCCTGAATCATGCCGCCGTACATCACAATCACACGATCGCACGTTTCTGCAACAACAGCCATATCATGGGTGATTAGCACGACTGCCGCATCCTGGTTTTGATCTTTCAATTCTAACATCAAATCCAAGATCTGGGCTTGAATCGTCACATCCAATGCGGTGGTTGGTTCATCTGCTATCAACAGGGAAGGATTTTTTGCAAGCGCCATGGCTATCATGACTCTTTGTCGCATGCCACCGGAAAATTGGTGAGGATATTCGTGCATCCGTTTTTCAGGATCCGGAATACCCACTCGTCTCAACAAATCCGTTCCTTGCGAAAATAATTCTTCAAAATGTTTTTGGTATTTATGGGAGATCGATGCTTTCACCCCCAAAAGAGCATAAGCCACCAACGTGGGGAACATTGTTCCTAATAAAAAAACCAACGCTACGTCTTTCCAATAAAATGACCACCCAAGAATCAACTGTGAAATGATCACAAGTACCAATCCCATGGTGATAGACAGTTTCACCCGCAGTGGTTTAGGAACATCATAAATTGTTGATGCCAATGAAAGAACGCCATCCTTGAAATATTCCATCAATGTTTTTGGATAAATTGCTTCTGTCACCTGCAATCCTATGGTGAATACGGGATTCAAAGATGTCATGGGCTCCTGGAAGATCATGGCAATTTCCCGTCCACGATAGTTCCGCATTTTCTGGTACAAGTTTTCCCTGAATTTATTGTACGCTTCTTTTTTGGGTGAATTAAAGAAAACGTGGCTTGTAACAACAATATCCGCAATAAATGACACAATAAATGCCAGGATGCCCGGAATCGGTAATGCAATATGTAGCGTGATCCAACCGATAAAAAACAGCCGAGTTGCCCAAGATCTTTTAATTCCAGTTAAGTCCGGTAAATATTTGAATTCGGGCAAATTGTTAATGCCATCCAAATCGTGTCCATCAAAAAGCAATTCATCCTTGAATTTGATGGTTCCTTCACTCACTTCCCCCGGTGGATTTGGAATTAGTTGAATTAAGGATAAAACAGAAACGGATTTTCCTGAACCTGATTCCCCCACAATGCCAAGGGTTTCTCCCTTGAAAATATCAAAATCAATCCCATTTACGGCGGTAGCCCATTCTTTCCCAATCTTGAAACGGGTTTTGAGACCTTTGACTTCCAGTAATTTTTCGCGGCTCATCTTAATCTCGAATACACTTTTGGATCAAAGGCTTCCCGGACACCCTCGCCGATAAAAACGATTGATAACAGAGTTAAGAACTGGGCAACGATCGGTGAAAAGACCATCCACCATTTACTCACATTTTGGAGACCCACATCTAACATTTGTCCCCAAGACGGTGTGGGTGGTGCCAAGCCAAATCCAAGATAATCCAGGCCAACCAATGCAGAAATCCCTGCCACAACGGAAAATGGGAAATAGGTGATAATGGGCACCAGTGAATTGGGTAGAATATGCTTAAACATAACCTTCGCATCAGACTGCCCCATACTCAATGCTGCGGCAACATAATCTTTTGCTTTTTCTCTGTAAAATTCTGCACGGATGAGATAGGTCATACCAATCCAGTTTACTAGTGTATAGATCCCAATGAGCAGAAAAAATGATGGTTTTAAAATGGATGAAATAATAATAATCACAAATAGCATGGGAAGACTGGCCCATATCTCGATTAGTCTCTGGAAAAAGAGATCGAATTTCCCGCCGAAATATCCCATAGAGCCGCCAATAAAGATCCCGAAAAAATAATTTATTATGGTCAAGATCAATGCGAAAGAAATGGAAATGTTGAAAGCATAACAAAGACGTGCAAACACATCCCGACCAGTATTATCTGTCCCCAGCCAATGTTTTCTTGAAGGGGATTCATACATTTTATTCCCTTCCGTTGTTATATCTTCAAATGGGGAATAGGGGTAAGGCGGCATCAAGACCCAATTCCCTGTATCATCTTGTATAAAACTTTTTCTCAATTCCCTGTATTTTGCTTCACCAGGAACATTCTGTCCAAATGTTTGGCCGGGGATATATCCCTTTAGAATGGGGAAAAATATATCATCTTCATAACTGATAATCAGCGCTCGATTATTGATCAAGATCGGCAATAAAAAAGAAATACCATAAAGGAATGTCAGGGTCACCAGGGCGTAATAACCCCGCTTCAATGTTTTAAACTTCAACCATCTTTTCTGTAGGATGGAAAAGTGTTGTTCTGCTACTTTTTTCTTTTTAACCATCACTTGAACCGAATCCTTGGATCTACCGTAGCCAGAGCAAGATCAGAAATAATATTTCCTATTAAGCGAAGTAAAACAACCACCACCAAGAATCCCATAGTAATGGGATAATCTCGTGATAAGATCGCCTCATAAGCCAAGCGGCCAAAACCA
>DQOT01000083.1 GCA_015658495.1 Fidelibacterota bacterium
TAAACCTTTCCCAAAACCCATTGCCGGCGTAAAAACAATACACCGGTTAAGGGAATCGTTAAAGCGTAAAATGATGCAAATGCGTAGGGTAAACCATCTGTAAATATTTTCCCGGGATGCCCCACAAAGGTCCAGCCACTGAAACTTGTAGCGGTAGCTGCCAAGACAAAAACCCACACACCAATGGATCTACCGGCAAGAAAGTAATCAGTAGATGTTTTTGCTGATCGGGCGCCCTTAATTCCCCAGAATAAACAATAAGCCCAGTAGATCCCGACAAACGCAATGAGCCAAAAGAGTTTTTCGTCCATTATTTTTCTATTTGTTTTTCTATTCGTTGAATTTTGATCCCGCCGGAGAACGGTAATCCTGAAATGGAATCATGAGTAAATTCTTAATATCAGAATGTTCTGATCGATCCATGTGGGTATCGATGCCATAATTCAGGTCTTCCATTTCCATTTGGGTGGAGGTGCTGAAAACATGATCCCAGATCGAGAAAATATTTCCGTAATTGGCGTCAGTTTGGGGAAGCACATAATGATGATGTATTTTATGAAAATGGGGTGTGACAAAAATCCAGGATAAGGGCTCATCCAGTATTTTTGGAAACTGAATGTTGGCATGGGTCAGCGCTGCGAAAAAGGCTGAAATAGTTTGATATAGCATGACCAATCCAAAGGAAGCACCCGTAACCAATACGGCAAGCGTTGTAAATAAGAGCCGGAGTATATTTTCCCCAGGATGATGCCGGAGTCCGCTGGTAACATCAATGTTAGGATCTGTGTGGTGGATCAAATGAAACATCCACATCCATTTCACTTGATGCTCCAGCCAATGGATCAGCCAAGCACCAATGAGATCCAAAAGCGTCAATCCAAGAATCACATAAAGCCAAAGCGGTACGTTCACCCAATTCAATAAGCCTGAATGATTGTTTTGGCTAAATTCCACTGCAGCAACAATCAGGGATGCACCAATTAGGTTTACAATTAAAGTAATGAGGGTAAAAGTAAGATTAATCCCTGCATGGCGAATTTTTTTATAATCCATTCGAAAAAGCGGAACGATGGCTTCCAGAGAAAGAAACAGGGCAAGCCCGCTTACAAGAAAGACGGATCTCGTGGAAGAGGGGACCGTTTCAAAAAATGTTAAAAGTTCCTGAATCACAAACGGATTTTAATGAAAGAGCAGGAAAAAATAGAATGGATTATTAGTAAATCGTAAATATGTAATTATGTAATTAAAAACCGAACATGGGTTGATTAAGATAATTACGTTTTAGGTTTTAAATAATTACGATTGGCTAATCGTTACCATTACAGCATTCTGGGCGTGCATGCGGTTTTCAGCTTCATCAAAGACGATAGAATAATCTGCTTCCATGACGCCATCCGTTACTTCACGTCCCCGTTCTGCCGGCAAACAATGCATAAATAAGGTATTTTTCCCGGTGCTGTCCATCAGGGCTTCGTTCACCTGGAAATCCGCAAAGATCCGTTCCCGTTCTTCCGCTTCTTCTTTTTGTCCCATAGATGCCCACACGTCGGTATAGATCACATCGGCACCATTGACTGCAGATTTAGGATCATGGGATAATTCAAATGTTGAGATTCCGGATTCGTTCACCATTTTCACTGTTTTTTCATCAGGTTCAAATCCGCTGGGACCGCAGCACACAAAATGCATGGGGAATTTGCTGGCCAGTTGGAGCCAGGAATGAACAATATTATTCCCGTCACCCATATAGGTGATCTGCAAATCATCCAAGTTTCCGCGATGCTCCCAAACCGTAAGAATATCCGCCATAATTTGACAAGGATGATTATAATCAGTGAGCCCATTCACGACGGATGATTCCGAATATTTGGCTATTTCTAAAATATGTTCATGATCGAACAATCTTGCCATGATCACATCATTATACCGCGAGATAACACGGGCGATATCCTTGATCGCTTCCCGTTTCCCAATCCCAATATCGTTGGGACCCAGAAAAAGTGCATGGCCACCCATCCAGGTGAATCCCGTTTCGAATGAGATTCGAGTCCGAGCCGATGGTTTGGCAAAGATCATGGCCAGTGATTGATCTTTGAATGGTTTGTACTCTTCCCGGTTATGGAATTTGGTTTTGATCTCTTTTGCGAGATGGAGCATGTCCCAGAGTTCATCCTTTGAAAAATCGGCTATATGTAAAAAGTGGTTTGGCATTTTGTCTCCTGTTAAAGTTTTATATTTTTGAGCCAAAAGCGCGAAGTCGCAAAGTAGATATATTTTGAATATTAAAAGTTCTTTTGCATCTTTCCATCTTTGCGTTTTTTTAATAATTAAAGGATGTACCGGCTCAAGTCAGGGTCTTCCACAATTCCATCTAAAGAATCTTTCACAACTTTGGCTGTGATTTTAATTTTCTTCTCGCCCCGTTTCGGTTGTTCAAAAAGTGGTTTTTCTAAAAGTGTCGTCATAATGGTGTGCAGCCGACGGGCACCAATATTTTCCATTTTACTGTTCACATCCGACGCCAACTCTGCCACCGCTTTGATTGCCGCGTCATTGAATTCCAACGCCACACCTTCAGCACCCAAAAGGGCTGTGTATTGTTTGATCAATGCTGAACGTGGATGGGTCAGAATCTTCACAAAATCTTCCTTGGTGAGTTTATCCATTTCCACACGAATGGGGAATCGGCCTTGGAGTTCAGGGATCATATCCGATGGTGTGCTCGCATGAAAGGCACCCGCAGCGATAAATAAAATATGATCCGAAGATACAATACCATATTTTGTATTTACATTGCTCCCTTCTACTATAGGAAGGAGATCACGCTGAACACCTTCCCGGCTTACGTCAGGGCCAACACTGCCATCTTTGCCCACCACTTTATCAATCTCATCCAAAAAGATGATACCATTATTTTCCGTTCGTTCCCGGGCAATTCGAATCACTTCTTCATGATCGATCAATTTTTCTGCTTCACTTTCAATCAGGACTTCCCGGGATTCAGCGACCGTCATTTTCTTGGTCCGCTTCGATTTTGGCAAATGCCCGGAAATCATATCCTTAATGTTCATCCCGATATCTTCCATTCCCATGGGACCAAAAATCTGCATCCCGATCATGGGATCGTTGGATATTTCAACTTCGATCATTTTGTCTTCGAATTCGCCTTTATCCATTTTTTTTCGAATTCGATCGCGGGTGCGCTCATGGCGTTCTTTCAATTCATTGGATTGTTTAGGATCATTTTTATGGTCATCGGGAAACAAAATATCCAGAATCCGTTCATTGGCCAGGAGTTCAGCCAATTCAATCACTTCCTCTTCTTTTTCCCGTTCCACCATGGTCACGGCTGTGTCCATCAGGTCCCGCACCATGGATTCCACATCCCGCCCCACGTAACCCACTTCCGTGAATTTGCTTGCTTCCACTTTGATAAAAGGTGCGCTTGCTAGAGATGCAAGCCGACGGGCGATTTCTGTTTTCCCCACGCCGGTAGAACCAATCATAATGATATTATTGGGCATAATCTCATCACGGAGTTTCCCTACTACCTGTTGTCGGCGCCAGCGATTACGGAGCGCAATGGCTACGGCTTTTTTCGCCCTCTTTTGTCCTACAATATAGCGATCCAATTCTTTCACGATTTGTCTGGGTGTCATTTGTTTCATGGAATCTCCAGCACGGTAATGGTGTCATTGGTGTAAATGCAAAGGTCAGCTGCAATTTTGAGTGATTTTTCCACAACTTGTTTTGCAGAATATTTTGTGGATTGCAAAAATGCAGTTGCGGCAGAATGAGCAAACCCACCTCCAGACCCGATTGAAATAACCGGTCCATCCGGTTCAATTACATTCCCGTCACCGGCAATAATGAAACTGTGTTTTTTATCCATGACAACCAGCATGGCATCGAGATGACGCAGTATTTTATCCGTTCGCCATTCTTTCGCCAATTCTACGATAGCCCGTTTCATATCTCCTTCGTATTGCTCCAGTTTTTGTTCAAACTTTTCAAAAAGAGTGAGCGCATCAGCAGCGGCACCGGCGAATCCGCCAAGCACACCGCCTTTTACCGTATCGAATTCACGCACTTTAACTGCTTTTTGTTTAATAGCCATATCACCAAATGTGACTTGTCCATCACCGCCCATGGCTACTTTTCGTTTATGTCGAACACCGATAATGGTGGTTGATCTAATATCTATTTTCATATTTTATCCAAAAAATTCCTATATCCTGAGTTCAGCGAAGGATATAGGAATTTTTAATTTAATTTTTTCTTCCAATATGCAATTAATAACTCAGACAATTAATCATAATCACCATTTATCAAAGCTTCCTTATTCTCTTGGTGCCATCCCTTGACTTGCTTTTCAAATGATATGGTATCCATTATTTCTGCCTCATCTGAGCAAAATACTAATTTTACAGATCGTCTCGAGTGAGTGTAACCTTTCGTTATTCCTTCATTGTGTTCTATTAATCGCCTTTCCGGATCATTGGTGACACCTGTATAATAGAAGCCATCTGAACATTCTAGAATATAGAAATGACCTGTTCTTATTTTTTGTGGGACACTTCGCTGAACTCAATGTGATGGTTGATTTTTTACTGCGTTAAAATCTTAAACAATTTTGAATCCCCGGGTAAAACCAAAGTGGTTTTTTTATCAATCACTTTCTCATAGGTTTCCAGTGTTCGTAAAAACTCATAAAACTCCGGATCTTTGGAAAAAGATGATGCATAAATATCCAAAGCTTCTGCTTCACCTTCACCACGGATTATCTGGGCTTTTTTATAGGCTTCTGCCAGGATGATTGTTTTGTCTCTATCCGTAGCGGCCCGGATCTTCTGGGCTTCTTCTTCTCCCTCGGACCGGAATTTGTTTGCTTGGCGTTCCCGTTCCGCTTCCATGCGAGCATAGATCGATGCTTCATTTTCCCTGGGGAGATCCACGCGACGAATCCGCACGTCAATCACTTCAATTCCGTATTTACTCGTTTCTTCATTACTGGCTTTGGTGACCGTCTCCATAATGAATTCACGGGTTTCTGTGATTATCTCAACCATATCATGGTTTCCCAATTCCTGCCGAAGTTCAGAATAAACAATATCATCCAATCGTGTTTTGGCAGTTGGGACGGCCCTCACAGTTTGCAGGAATAGCAACGGATCCACGATCCGCCAGCGAACATAATTATCAATAATAAGTGATTTTTTATCCCGACTCAATATTTCTTCCGGTGGTACATCATATTCCAATAATCGTTTCTCAAAAGAATTTGAGACCTGAATAGGTGCAGGAAGTTTGAAATTTAAACCAGGATCCTTAATCGTGCGAACCGGTTTCCCGAATTGAAGAATAACAATTTGTTTTGTCTCATCCACCACAATGATGGTTGAGTATAAAAATAATACAGCGAGCCCAAAAAGTGCTATAGATATTCGTTTCATTATTTTTGCCCTCCTTTTCCAGGATTCAAATTCAACAGGTTTAACATATTTCCACTATTCTTGTCCGGGATAATTATCTTTTCAATATTGGGTAAAACCCTTTCCATGGTTTCTAAATACAATCGTTTTTGAGTGATACTTTTCGCTTTTCTGTATTCTTTCAATATGGTTGTGAATTTTGCAGCATCACCTTCTGACCGTTTAATTCGAGCTTGTTTAAAACCTTCTGCGTCACGGATCATGGCTTCTGCTTCACCACGGGCTTTAGGAATTACATTATTCCGGTAGCCTTCTGCCTGGTTCACCATCCGATTCTTATCTTCTTTTGCCGAGGCCACGTCTTTAAACGCGCCAATCACTTCTTTCGGTGGCGACACGTCTTGCAACTGCACTGCCACCACATGCATTCCCGAATCATATTTATCCAGGATCAACTGCAATTGTATTTTAGTTTCTTCCTGAATCTTGAATTTTCCAGTCGTCAATGTTTCATCAATCTTGTTCCGGCCCACCACGGTGCGAAGGCTCGCTTCTGCTGCTGTCCGAACAGTCAATTCCGGTTCCACAATTCTGAATAGGTATTTCACCGGATCTTTGATCTTGTACTGGACGATCATTTCAGCATCCACTATGTTTTCATCACCTGTAAGCATGAGGCTTTCTTTTTCCACGCTGCGGTATTGTCCATTCCGAAGGGTGCGAAAACCAATTTCGATCCGTTTCACTTCTGTAACAGCAGGTGTATTAACCTGTTCGATTGGATAGGGGAAATGATAATTCAACCCCGATTGTGCCACCCGGGTGAATTCCCCAAAGGTTCGCACAACCCCAACTTCATCCGGACCCACCATGTACACGCCAGTGAATAACCAGAGTGCCAATGCTGCTCCCAAAAGTGGAAGTAATCTAAAATTAAAGTCAGGAATCCGTATTTCTTGATCCCCAACCATTACACGTCGATACGCCATGTTAACTCCTTTGTTTTGTTAATAACTAAATCTCTTTTCTTAATCTTGCCACAGGATATCCCATTTGGTCCCGATATTTCGTAATCGTTCGCCGTGCCATGGTGTAGCCTTCCTTGGCTAATTCTACGACCAGAACATCATCGTTCAAAGGTTTATGCTTGTCTTCAGCGATGATAATCTTTTCTAAAGCCCGTTTGATTATAAATGTTCCCAAAACACGGCCGTCACTCAATTCAATGGAATCAGTGAAATAGTGCTTCAGTTCAAAAATACCGAATGGTGTATCAACGAATTTTCCCCGGGTGGAGCGACTGATGGTGGAAATATCCATCTTGATTTTATCCGCCACATCCTGGAGTTTCAACGGGCGAAGAAAATCCATATCCCCCGCAAACCATTCCGGCTGGAATACAATGATGGATCGCATGACATTTACCATGGTGATCCTTCGCTGATGAACTGCTTCGATAAACCAATTTGCTGAATCCATTTTTTTTTTGATGAATTTTCTTGCCTCGTTATTGAAACTGCCGTTCTCTAGCTGATCTTCGTAGGACTGACTGATCCGCAATTCCGGAAGCCCGCCATCGTTGGTTGTAATGACCCAATCCTCGCCATCTTCCCGAACGATTACATCTGGAATCACGGTCTGGAACTTATCACTGTATCCTTCACCGGGCCGTGGATTCAAATGAGAAATATGCTCAACTGCATCGTGCAGTTCTTCTTCTGTACAAGTCAATCTATCGCGAATCTTTTCATACCGCTTGTGCATAAAATCATCAAAACACGTGTGGACGATTCTATGGGATAATGATTGTTCTTCATTTTCTAACTGAATCATGAGACATTCTTCTAAATCCCGGGATCCAATTCCCTTCGGCTCCATTCGTTGGATCTTATGAAGAATCGGTGCGATTTCTTCTTCCAGTAATTCATACCGATCAGCGATCAGGATCAAATCCGTATCCAAATAACCGCGCTCATTTGTATTCCACAAGATTTCTTCAGCAATCTCTCGCTCATGTTCATTCATTTTTGTATCCTGAAGTTGGTCAATCATATCTTCGATCAAGGTATGCCGGTCCGGGAATGGCATGTCCTTTTTTTTCTCAGAAAAGTAATAGGTGGACTCATCGCTGTACATATCTTCCAAGGATACATCCAAATCATCAATCGCCGTTTCTTCCTCAAGTTCCTCCTGCGATTCTTCTGGCTCAACCTGTTCTAAAAGTGGGTTTTGTTCCAATTCTGCCAGAATTGCCTGTTCAAGATTCACTGTATTCAGTTGCAGTAACCGCGCTTGCAAAACCAGCCTTGGTGCCAGTTTCTGCCTTTGGGTTTGGATCTGTTTTAAGGATGTTGCCATCAGTCGAGCTTGAATTTTTCACCGAGATAGAGCCGCCGAGCCTCTTCATCATTAGCCAGGAATTCTGATGTGCCGGATTTCAAAATTTGCCCGTCAAATAATAAATAAGACCGGTTAGTAATGGACAAGGTTTCGCGAACATTGTGGTCAGTAATTAATACACCAATCTCTTTTTCTTTTAGTTCACGAACGATGCCCTGTATATCTTCCACTGCAATTGGATCCACCCCTGCAAAAGGTTCATCCAATAAAATGAAGTCCGGATCCATGCACAGGCTTCGGGCAATCTCCACCCGGCGGCGTTCGCCGCCTGATAAAGTATTTCCAATACTTTTTGCTAAATGAGATACAGACAGATCTTCCAATAAACGGTCTTTCTTCTCTTTTTGGTCTTTTTTAGAAAGGCCATCAATCATTTCTAAAACCAGCAATAAATTGTCTTCTACGGATAGCTTTCCAAATATGGATGGTTCTTGTGCTAAATAACTAATTCCTTTCCGTGCCCGCTTATACATGGCGGCTTGGGTTATATCTGATTCATCCAGAAATACATGCCCCCGGGTGGGTTTGATCATGCCCGTTATCATATAGAAAGTTGTGGTTTTTCCTGCGCCATTAGGCCCCAAAAGTCCAACGATCTCGCCACGATCTACAGACACATCCACATCCCGAACTACCATCCGTTTGCCGTACCGCTTATTCAGCCCTTTTGCGCTTAATGTATCGTGGCGGGTTCTCATTTCATCTCTCTCCCCGTTACACCAGAGGGGCTTAATATTTTCCAATTTTTCATATCGGAATCCGATTCAAATCCAACACCATACAACGTATCTTCTTCCAAGGTAGTTATCATAATATTATCTTTGGTATGAAGCTTTTCATCTTTGGAATTCCATGTCAAGGTTTCAGAATAAAGGGTGATACCACTATCGGACACAGCCACCACATTCCCAATGGCTTTCATATCGTTGGATGCCTGGTCCACTTCCGCTTTTTTGGATGTGAGCACCGAAGTATGTTGTTCCTTATCATCAAAAAAATCTACGGTGACATTGCTATCCAACAGGACAAACTCTTTCTCATTATATTTTTCAAGATGGCCAGAACGAACTTTAGCGCGCATTAATCCTTCATTAGTTAAAATGATGGTGACACCCCAACTTTCCTGGTCCGGTAACCCTTCACGTGAAGGCATATCCGGTACTGTCTCTCGGGCACACGATGATAAAAGGATCAGCGATATATATAATAAGAATCGCATGGGTTTAACTGTTTTTAATCTGTTCTTTTAATAGGTTCATTACAGCTTTCGTTTCACCTTTTTCTTCGATGATCCATTCAACCGCTTCCCGAAAAGCCCCGTATCCCCCCGAGACCTTGGTTATATATGTGGCGACGGCTTTTACGGCTGGTGTTGCGTTCGCAACAGCAATGGGTACGCCTACTTGTTCCATGACGGGGATATCAATTATGTCATCCCCAACGTAGGCAATCTCTGAATCATCCAAATCATATTTGGCTTTCAATGCTTTATAAGCGTGGAGTTTATTCAATCTGCCGTTGTACACATCTTCGATCTTCAATTCTTTGGCTCGATATTCCGTGGCGGGAGAGTATCTCCCGGAAATGAGAGCGATCTTCAAATCAGCAGCACGAGCCATGGCAGTGCCCACGCCATCTAAAACTGTGAAGCGCTTGAATTCCATATTATCTGTTCCCTTATAAAAAGTACCATCGGTCAAAACACCATCCACATCGGAAATAAGGAGTTTGATTTTTTTCATTTCGACATTCATGATATTGCTTCCCGAATGGATTTCAATTTTAATAAAAGTGATTCCAGTTTATCTAACGGCAATTGAGTTGTGGCATCGGATTTTGCTTTATTTACATTATCATGAACTTCCATAAAGAGTCCGTTGCAACCGGCTGCCACAGCAGATTTCGCCAAGGTCGGAATCATTTCCCGCATGCCCCCAGTAGATGCACCATCTCCACCGGGAAGTTGGGCACTATGTGTGGAATCAAAAATTACAGGATGTCCAAATTCTTGCATAATGGGAATGGCTCGCATGTCTACTACCAGATTATTATACCCGAATTGCGTTCCACGGTCCGTGAGTAAAATATTTTCACAACCAGAATCTGCCAGTTTTGCCACCACATTTATCATATCCCA
>DQOT01000010.1 GCA_015658495.1 Fidelibacterota bacterium
TCTATGAGCATTTTCATTGCAGCCATTGCGAGTTGTCTGCTGGCAGACATGACAATCTCGACTAAAATATTACCAGGTTGATAAAATTGGAAAGTGATTGTCAAAAATTGATAAAATTCTTTGATAAATTTTGTTTTCACTCATGAAAACGATCCCACACGAAAAAGGGCTTCCCCTGCTCGGGTTCTTGCCTGAATTCAGGAAAGATATTTTTGCCATGGACAAACGATTGGTGGAAAAACATGGCAATATTTGTTCCTACAATCTCGGTCCAAACAAAATTGTATTGCTCGCCCAACCGGATTACATCAAACATGTGCTCCAGGAAAATTACCTGAACTATAAAAAGGATTATTTTTATGATGAACTAAAGCTTGCCTTGGGTCAGGGACTTGTCACCAGTGAAGGAGATTTTTGGCGCCACCAACGTAAACTCATCCAACCGGCGTTCCACCGTAACGAAATCACTCAATTTGCTGAGATCATGGAAAGGGAGACTAAAAGCTTGGCTGGAGATTGGAAGAATAATGAAAGGTCCAACACCATTATTGATCTAACCGAAGATATGAAGAAACTTACCATGAAAATTGTATCTCAATCATTGTTCGGTACCAGAATTTTCGATAATAGTGCAAAATTGAGTGAGTCAATAAATTATGTCATTGATTATTTAACTCAACGGTTGGAGAGATACCTGAAACTGCCTCCAAATATTCCAACACCCCGGAATCTCTTATTCCGCCGGCATTACAATAATGTACGTGATCATCTTCTGGATATTATTTCAAATCGCCATGAAAATCCGGGAGATAAAAAGGATCTGTTATTCATGCTGCTTGCAGCGCAGGATGAGGAAACGGGGTTGGGAATGAGTGACCAGCAATTGTTTGATGAGATTATGACACTCTTTATGGCGGGACACGAAACCACTGCTCACGCTCTTGTATGGACTTGGTATTTATTAAACCTTCATCCGTACGTGGAATCTCAAGTCCATGATGAAATTGAAAATCTTGGGGAAGGCATTAATTCAGTATTTAAGAACATGGAAGCATTACCATACACCCGGGCCGTCATTCTAGAGTCCATGCGTTTAATTCCGCCCGTCTGGGGTATTGGACGGGAAGCTTCGGAAGATGATCAAATCAATGGTTTTTTAATTCCTGCCGGGACAACTGTTTATATTCCCATTCGAAGAATGCACCGACATCCAGATCATTGGAATGATCCGGAAAAATTTGATCCAGACCGTTTTTTGGATGGTACCCTTGAAAAAGAAAAGCGGTGGGTCTATATGCCTTTTGGCGGTGGGCCGCGACAATGCATTGGTAATCATTTTGCAGTTTTAGAAGTTCAGATCGCTTTAGCTGTTTTAGCCAGTCTGTTTCAGGTTCAGATCAATAACATTGAAAATATCGAATTCAACCCTGGTGTGACTCTCCGGCCAAAAAATCGGGTTCTAGCAAAAATTCAGGTGAAAAAAGTCAGAGACAGTCAAAATAAACCTTAATTTTCCCACCCATTTTGGGCCCATAGCTCAACGGTTAGAGCAGCACACTCATAATCTGTTGGTTCGGGGTTCGAATCCCTGTGGGCCCACTTCAAATTTCTCCCGTTATGAAAGAACGCTTTCTGACGGGGGAATTCTTTTTTATAGGTTTGGATTCAATGTTTAATCAGTTCGGACAAACACGGACATAATAGGCCATTTTTACCGGATACCGGATACCTTTTTACCGGAAACTCTTCCAATATACTTTATTCAAATACTGAACTCTAATAATCTTAATAATAATTAGTTAATAAATACCCATCATCCCACAAACACTCCACGAGTGTGTGGCTTGATGTTGTAGAAAGA
>DQOT01000201.1 GCA_015658495.1 Fidelibacterota bacterium
AAATCCAGGTTGGTCTGCCCTTTTTAATTCAAACCTCATACGGTATTTTCCACTGAATAATACAGATAAATATCCTTTTAAGGTGAAAAGATCTTCCTCAGATGAATCACAATGAACAGATAGACTATTTTCTTCACCAAGGATTATTCCTGCAAGATGTCGATATTCTTTTATTCCGTCAAAACCATCTGATGATTGTTCATGTACATTTGCTAATTCAAAAAGTCGAATATTAGGCGATCCATTTTTTGTGTTGAAATCAGCTGCTTTCATGAGTCCCGGTAACAAAGATGTCCGCAGGTAGGCCATTTCCTGGTTCAAAGGGTTCATCATTTTGACGGCCGGTTTTCCGGATAAGCCAGAATCCTGTTTATTCTGTAAAGAATTAGGATAAACCTGGTGAAACCCAAAGCCAACAAGGGTGGTTTGGATTGGAACAATCTTGATTTCCGGATCTGGATGCTCATACCGAAATGTACCATAGATATTTTCATCAGAAGGAATTGTATCATATCCCACCAAGCGGGCGATCTCTTCGATCACATCAATTTCACGTTCTATATCTGGACGATAAGATGGTGGTGTGCATGTCCAATCGGTCTCAGTGTAGGAATGATCAAATCCTAGTGCTTCTAAAAATCGATCCACATCTTTACACTCTACATAATGACCGAGAACAAGATCCAGTTCTGACCTTCTCAAATTGATCTTACTTTGGGTAATCTGTTTTGGGTATTCATCCACCATATCAGAGACCAATTCTCCGCCAGCCAATTCCTGTAAAAGAGAAACAACACGCCAGAATCCATTAACAGCGCCTTCAGGATCTGCGCCACGCTCAAACCGTTTGGATGCGTCGGTGTTCATGTGCAGGCTTTTTGCACTCTTCCTCGTGGTAACAGGATCAAAATATGCTGATTCTACTAATACCGATTTAGTCTCTTCCGAAACTGCTGTATCAAGTCCACCCATGACACCAGCCAGGGCAATTGGAGTTTTTCCATCTGTGATGAGTAATTGTGTTTCATTCAATTCATGGTTGGCTTCATCCAAGGTGGTGAGCGATTCACCCTTTTTTGCGCGACGGATATGGATTTCTTTTTGCTCCAATTTGTCATAATCAAAAATGTGGGTTGGATGCCCCATTTCAAGCAGAACATAATTTGAGATATCCACCAGATTGTTGATGCTTCTTTGCCCTGCTGCCTTGAGCCTTTCAACCATCCATTCCGGGCTTGGACCCACCTGCACATTTTTTACGATTCCACCGATATATCGTGGACAATCGTCTGGATTTTCCATGGTAATGGATAAGGATTCAATACCCTTGGATTGAACTGATTCGATAGAAAGGGGCATGAATTCACGATTTGTTGCTGCTGCAATATCCCGAGCTACACCTTGATGTGAAAATGCATCGGGGCGGTTAGGCGTGATATCCAGTTCAAGGGATAAATATTTATACCCATAGGCAGACATGAAATCATCGCCGGACGTTAGATCGTCGGGTAATACCATGATGCCTTCATGCTCATCTGTGATCTGCAGTTCTCTTTCTGAACAGATCATTCCTGCCGATTCAACACCGCGGATCTTGGCTTTTTTAAGCTTGAAATTTCCGGGCAGTACCGAACCTACAGGTGCAAAAACTATTTTTTGACCTGCATCCACATTGGGTGCTCCGCAAACGACTTGATGGACTTCACTGCCATCATTGACGGTACAAAGTTTCAGTCTATCTGCATCGGGGTGTTTTTCGGCTGTTTCAACATGACCTATCACAATACCGGGAAGTTTATGAGGTACGCCAACAACTTCCGCTTCAAGACCGGTTTTTGAAAGGAGTTCAGCCAATTCTTCCGGCGATTCTGTTATCTCAACAAATTGTTTCAGCCAATCAATGGAAACGATCATGAGAATTGCTCCAGAAAACGGACATCGCCGTTATAAAATAATCGAATATCATTAATTTTGTATTTCAGCATAGCAATCCGTTCCACGCCCATTCCAAATGCGTATCCGTGCCATTTTTTACTGTCATAACCCACAGTGTCCAACACGGCAGGATCAACCATACCACACCCGAGAATTTCCATCCATTGGTGCCGTTCATCATCCCACAAATCCACTTCTGCACTGGGTTCAGTAAATGGGAAATAAGATGGGCGGAATCGCATCTTTTTATTCAGTCCAAACATTTGTCTTACAAAATATTCAAGACACCCTTTTAATTCAGCAAAGGAAACTTTTTCATTAATATAAATGCCCTCCACTTGATGGAATAAACAATAACTTTTGTATCCAATGGCCTCATTCCGATAAACACGCCCAGGGACAATGTAGCGAATGGGCGGATCTTCGTTTTCCATCAAATGAATTTGCACATTTGACGTATGCGTTCTTAAAACTGTAGTTGGGTCGACAAAGAAAGTATCCTGCATATCCCTGGCAGGATGGTGCTCCGGGATATTCAGAGCGGAAAAATTATGGTAATCATCATCCACTTCTGGGCCGTAAGCCACATGGTAGCCAATGGATTTGAAAATATCTTTTATCTCTGAGAGCGTTTGCTCCAGAATATGAACGGAGCCGATTCTGGGTGTTTTGCCTGGAAGTGTTAGATCGATGGCATCATCTTCTGCACTTTGCTGGGATGCAGACACGGATGCTACTTTTTCTTCAAATTGATTGGTGAGATCTTGTTTTAAAATATTGAGATCTTTACCCAGTGTTGGACGTTCTTCCGGTGTTGCTTTTCCCAGCAAGGCGAATAAGGCTGAAACTTGCCCCTTGCGTCCTAAATATTTAGAGCGGAGTTCATCTATTTCCTGGGGAGTTTCTGGGAAGGATTCGAGATCGGTCAGGAATTGCTTCCTGACCGACTCGAGTTGTTCCATCATTGACATTTCAGTTAGACTGATGCTGTCAATACGGTAAAGGCTTGCGGATCATTCACCGCCATATCGGCCAGAATTTTCCGATCCAAGTCAATACCTTTGGTCTTCAGACCATTGATAAAAGCAGAATATGTTGTCCCATTGAGCCTGCAAGCTGCATTGATGCGTATGATCCACAGTCTGCGAAACATACGTTTACGCTGACGTCTGTCGCGATAGGCATATAGCCCTGCTCTGACCACTGCATCTTTTGCAGATTTGAAAGTGCGGCTCCGGGCACCATAGTAGCCTTTGGCCTGCTTGACGATCTTCCGATGACGACGATGTCGCGGAACGGAACTATTTGCTCTTGGCATTTGTTATCGTCTCCAGTTTTTAGACGCCCAACATTGCTTTCACGAGTTTAGCATCTCCGGGTGAGAGAATCGTTGATTGTCTCATTTTCCGTTTTGCTTTATTCGATCTGCGAATGAGCATGTGTCTATGGTTTGCTTTGTTTCGTTTAATTCGGCCGGAACCTGTCAGCTTGAACCGCTTCGCGGCTCCGCGCCTTGTTTTCATTTTAGGCATCCAGCTCTCCTATTTTGCGTTAAGGATCATTGACATGCGTCGGCCTTCCAAGGGAATAACCTTTTCGACCTCTGCCACATCTGCCAATTCTTCCAGGACTCTATCCATAACAAGTTTCCCTAGGTCAATACGAGATAATTCTCGTCCGCGAAACATGAGGGTGATTTTTAATTTAGCCCCGGATTCTAAAAATTCCCGGCCACGGTTTAGTTTCGTCATGAGGTCATGAT
>DQOT01000085.1 GCA_015658495.1 Fidelibacterota bacterium
ATGGAATTGCTGATTCAGACCTTCATCCATCCGGTTGGGTAAAGGTTGGTGACCAAAGGGTCTTTGTGGTGAGTGAAGGAGAATTCATTGAAAAAGGCACAGAAGTCCAGATCCTGTCCGTTGATGGGAACCGGATCGTTGTACGAGAATTAATTAAAGAATAAAAAAGGAGCAATATTATGCCCGTAGTTCAAATGTTTATGTTAGCAATGATCGCCTTTGCGGTGATCCTGATTTTGTATTTTGTCCCTATTGGGATGTGGATACAAGGAATCGTGTCCCTTGGTTTGGGTCGCATCCGAATTGTGGATCTCATCCGCATGCGACTGCGAAAAATATCACCAAGACTGGTCACCGATGGTGTCATTAATCTTCACAAAGCAGGATTAGTGACCATTGCCACCGACATGCTGGAAACACATTATCTGGCAGGTGGAAATATCCAAAATATTGTGGACGCCATGATTGCTGCAAATAAAGCCAATATTCCACTCACCTTTGAAACAGCTACTGCAATTGATCTTGCGGGCCGGGATGTGAAAGAAGCTGTCCAAACCTCTGTTTATCCCAAAGTGATTGATGTCCCACAAAAAGGGTATTTAGCAGCCGTTGCTAAAGATGGCATTGAATTGAAAGCACGTGCTCGTGTGACCGTACGTACAAATATCCCCGGCCTGATTGGCGGCGCTACAGATGAAACGATCATTGCCCGTGTTGGCGAAGGGATTGTGAGCGCAATTGGTTCTTCCAATAATTATACTGCTGTGTTGGAAAATCCTGATAATATTTCCCGCACTGTTTTAGAAAAGGGATTAGATGCTGGAACTGCATTCGAGATTCTATCGATTGATATTGCTGATCTGGATGTGGGGAAAAACATTGGTGCATCTTTACAGGCCGACCAGGCAGAGGCAGATCTCCGTGTGGCCCAGGCAAGAGCGGAAACACGTCGTGCCATGGCTGTGGCAGAAGAACAGGAAATGACAGCCCGAACCCAGGAAATGAAGGCCACGGTTGTGGCGGCAGAAGCGGAAGTGCCCAAAGCCATGGCTCAGGCATTTCGGGATGGTAACCTGGGAATTATGGATTATTATAAGATGGAAAATATTAAATCTGATACTGGAATGCGTGATGCCATTGCAGATTCAGATTCAGATTCAGATTCCTCTGATGATAATCCGGTAGAAAATAACTAGACTTCAAAAAAGCAATCCTGTTTTGGATATTTCCATTCCGACACAAATGGCTGATCAGGTCTCGGATCGTTGTTTGCGGTGCTACCGTGAGCAACAGTGGTATGGCGAGAATTTCCTTTTCGATTTTATCGGTGACACTGATGTTTCCGGTAAACGGATCCTGGAAATTGGATGTGCCGAGGCAGGATTGCTCAAATTCTATCAAAATAAAGGTGCAATCTGCTCTGGATTAGAACTTTCCGATGTGCGATTTAATAATGCACTTTTGTTGAATGAACCCAATTCACTTCATCTCTTTCAAGCGAATATTTGCGAACCGGATACCTATTCAAATGAACTCATTGAAAAATATGATACCATTGTGATCCGGGACGTGATTGAGCATATTGATGATAAACAAACAGCTTTGACAAATATTTTCAATTTGCTGAAACCAGGCGGAAAATTGTTTATGTCCTTCCCACCAAAGTATTGTGCTTATGCGGGCCATCAGCAAACCATTCCAAAATTCATTGGGAAATTGCCCTATCTCCATGCATTACCAAATATTTTATACAAGGGATACATGAGGCTGATCGGTGTCGCAGATCAAAAGATCAATTATCTCATGTCCACAAAAAAAACGCGAATTTCCATTCATCAGATGAGAAAATTAGTGAAATTAATTGGCTTCAATGTGATAAAGGAAAGCAATTGGTTTCTTCGTCCGACATACGCATTCCGGTTTGGATTACCAAAAATGAAAAACCCATTTTCTTGGCTCCCTATTTTGGATGAAGTTTTTTCCAATGGTGTTTTATATTTATTAGAAAGACCGGAGAATTAATATGGAATGGCTGGGCATACTCCTTCTTTATTTGATCTCCGTATACATGAAAAAGCGTCATAAAGATGCTAAACAACGGGAAATTGAATCTGATCCGGATTGGGATGTACCGCAAGAAGCACCCGTTGAGAGCCCGCAACCCAATCTTGATCAGATGCTCAGCGATCTATTTGGACAAACATTGAAAGTAGAACCGGAAGTTCCACCTGTGCAGGAATATGAAGAAGAGATTGTGGAACCGGAACCTTACCATGCGCCCGTACATACTGAAGAGCATTCATCTCATATTGAAAAACGGGCAGACGCATTCGATAAAAAGATCTATCGTTCTAAATTAGGTAACCGGAAAGAAATGCGTTTAGGAAAAAAATGGAGAAAAAAGAATAAACTTCGTTCTGAATTATTTCAATCAAGACAATCCCTGAAAAAAGCCATTATATTAAAAGAAGTTTTGGATATACCGCTGGCGCTGCGGTAATAATTATTTCGTGTCGTTTGGATTTGCGACCATTTTTATATAAATGAAAAAATTCCAAAACAAATACCGTATTAAATCCACCCGATTAAAATATTGGGATTATTCAAATCCCGGGATGTATTTCGTTACAATTTGCACCCATAATTTTTTTGAATGGTTTGGGAAGGTTGTTGATGAGGAAATGATATTGAATGAAATGGGGAAAATTGCCGAAGCGGAATAAATTAAAACGTGTGAATTGCGGGATAACGTTATTTTAAATGAATTTGTTATCATGCCGAATCATGTACATGGTATTATACAATTGTTAGGTGATGAATATACCAGTAGAGACGTTGCGCGCAACGTCTCTACATCAGAACACATGTCAAACATATCACCCAAATCTGGAACATTATCCACAATTGTCCGTTCCTACAAATCTGCCGTCACCCGTTCCATTCGCAAACACCACCACCCAAAATTTGAATGGCAACCTCAGTTCTATGATCATGTGATTCGAAATGACTAATCTCTTAATAAAATTCGATAGTATATCAATTTGAATCCTAAAAACTGGAAACGGGACCGAAATTATTATTTTGAAAAATATTCGTCTTTCATCGCATTAAATTTTTTGAAACAATTTTCATGACAACCTTTTCAATATAAAATGCATCTCATAAACGAATTTTAAAAAGATAAACTATGTACCGACTGCTAATTGTATTTATTATTTTCATATCAACACTTTTTGCCACAGAAACCGAATCAAAAAAAACAGCCATCTTTATTGAATGTTGTTTTTGCAGTGAAGATTTCATCAAGGAACAAATTCCCTATGTGGATTATGTCCGGGATCGCCTCGATGCAGATATCCATATCCTGGAAACATCCCAACAAACCGGATCCGGTGGCGATGAATATTCCTTATATTTTATTGGCCAATCGACCTTCAACGGCAAGAATGACACCCTTTCATTCACAACCAATGTTGATGATACAAAGGACCAAATCCGGAATGAACGGGTGCGTATGATCCAGATCGGACTGATGCCGTATTTATTTAAAACACCCCTGGCTTCACGAATTTCGGTGGATGTTGCCAATGAACAGAAATCCGCGGAAAAAGTTGAAGACAAATGGAATAACTGGGTATTCAGTCTTCGGGGAAA
>DQOT01000320.1 GCA_015658495.1 Fidelibacterota bacterium
CTTAAATCCTTTTGATGGATTAATGGATTTGTCTAAACGTCTTTTTATCATATCCAAAGACCAATCTCCACTTAAGGTCCAGCCACGGAAATAATCATAAGCAGCCCCCGCTTCGATACCTTCTGACGGCAAATTTTGATTGATGAATGCTCGATACCATTGCCTTGTTCCAGAAATTTCTAAAAGACTTCCAAAAATGGGGAATTTTAATCCTGTACGGAATTGAACCAGGCGAAATTTGATATCATCTTCAATATCGTATATTCCTTGATATTTGGAGTTATCCGTTGTATTCCGAGTTAAATAGAAAGTCTCAAAAAATACGGTTGGGTAAAACCGTTTAAAATCAAAAATGAAGAACAGATCCACATCGTATAGTTTATTTAAGGATGCTCCCCCAAAAATTGAAAGGCGATTGATCACTTCACTGGAATAAAAATAAAACCCCGGTTTTATTGTGCCATAATCCAACATGATCTTTGGCATGATGAACATATTGGGGAACTGGTCTGTGTAAGACTTTGATTCTGTTTGATTCAGATCTGTAACAGGATCGACGAGCCCCGAATTATTTTTAAAATAATTTGAAGAATATCCCACAAAGTCTTCCACAATCGGTTTGATCGAATCCAACAATGCAATCGTGTAGGCCCCATCCTTATACAAAGAATAGATTACTTTGCCCTCTTTTGAAATATCCGGCATAAATGCACCACCGGACAGATTGGTCACATAACCCGCCGTTGTATCCACAGGATTGATCAGATACAGATTATAAATTCCACTCTTGTCCTGGGAGAAAACTTTCATGCCATTTCCAGAAAAGGCCATATTCCTTTCATCATAAAAGGGATGGTCAAATTCCAATGTTATTCCATTTGATGAAAGATCGAGTTTCCCAATATTCCTGTAATGGTGTGTCGTCATATCAAAAAATAATGAATGAGATTCTTCTGAATAGACCAAAAAGCTTAAAATGGGTCGATCATTAAAATTAGTGATCTTTTCTGAAGATCCTGTTTTCAAATTTAAAAGAAAAATGTCCTGGCCGCCATCATAGGTTGATAGATAAGCGATCAAACTGTCCCGCTCAATAAAAACCGGATTAAAAGCCCGGGCATCAACCGTCAACCTTTCTTCATCTTCTGTCTCCAGATCATAAGAATAAATATCATAGAATTTGGAACCTTGCTTATTGGGGAATTTTGGCTTTTTACTGTAATAGATCATCTGCCCATTCGAATGCCATGTCGGTGCAGAATGAACAGCGCCCATAAGCTTTTTATCCTCTTTTATTTCCATGTCATAATAGAAAAGATCCGTTTGGGTGAAAAAGTCATTTTCCTTGTTGGACAGATATGCAAACCCAATTTTTGTGGGATGCCATTTTGGATAGATATTGGTAGTTCCTTCCTTTAGGATCTGCTTCCCTTCAACAGGGTTTATCTCAATGGGCGACACAAGCATATTATATTTTGTTTCCAAGGATGTTTTAAACGAATCATAGATATCATCCCCATGATCCCCCAGTACATTCTCCATGGCATCTCCTACAGAAAATTGGAGCGGAGACGAAAGTTCATCCATGATCTCTTTCAATTTTTCCGTACCATATTCATTGGCGATAAACGTTGAAAGTGCAAACCCGGAATTGTAAGTCGATTCATTCCCAATACCTTTTTTACCAAAGGTATTCATTTCGGTAAACGATAATAATTTCCCATGGATTGCTCTGTCTCGAAGGATCATATCACGGTGTGTATCCCAATGATCCCAATTTGCATTTTCGTACATATATTGTGCTACACCTTCAGCAAGCCACGGGGGAACGATGGTTCCAGGAATAGGATAACTCACCAATGTATTTGGATAACCGTATAAAACGTCTGGTCGTTTTTCTTCTTCGTAATTCATGAATTGAAGATAAGCTCCGGGAACTTTTGTTCCGGCCTTCATGGCCTTCTGCAATGATACAATATGGGCGAATTCATGCGTAATCACATTTTGAAGCCAACGATGGCTTCCCCGTAATTCAAAATCCAGGGGAGAAGCCCAAATCATAATTTTATTGTCATAATAATAAGCTGCACCATTGGAGTAATCGTCAGGATCGATGAGAATGAGATGTGTTTTTCCTTTAGGCTCGAATTCATAGAATTCAGTGATTTTCGGGAAAATGATCTCCGCTACGGTGGCTGCTTCCCGAGCTGTCATTTCAGTTTCATCATGAAAATGAATCTGGAAATGCTCCGTTTCAAACGTATGCCAGTTCAATTCCGGGTGGTTATACTCAATCTCGGCAAACCCAAAGGAAGCCAATACTAAAAAATATAATATTTTTTTCATCAATGAAGAACTGCAATCTTAATGATATTGGTTTCAGTCCCTTTTTCTCTACTGACGGCTACATGGGCAAAATACACGCCGGACTCAACATCTGCCACATCCCAAACCCATTCTGTAATTTGGTTTCCGGAGTGATAAAGATCTTCCGTAAAAGTGGTAATATAATATCCTGCAAGATCGTATAAAATCACTTCAATTTTTTCTGCACCGACAGTTTCCACCCGAATCGTTCCAGAATTATCCCGAATTGGATTAGGATAACAATAGGAACGGGTTAAACTTTTTTCATCAGAATCATCAAACGTATAATCCAGTTTCACTGTTCTGCTTCTCCCCCAGTCACCATGTTCAAAAGCCCATTCATTCTCTTGGGTTTCTGTCGCTTCACCAAATTGATAAATAGCGAACTGAGTAATTATTGAATTTTTTTCATTGATATTTTCCAGCGCCACCAATTCATCACCTTTATTGGATGCAATTTGGTATTGTACATTCCCCTGGTGATTAAAAATATAAATCGAAGATGAATCTGCAGATTTCAACACAATTTCAGGATGTTTATCATTGTATAGATCCCGCGCTAAAATAGGTGATTGCAATTCGATTTTCAATGGAAACCCAGCCATAATAATGAGATCAGAATTAAAAGCATATAATATCCCCAATGAATCCAAAGCTAAAACATCCAAAGATGCATCAAGGTCTAAATCAATGCCGGCAATGGTTTGAAAAGATTGATCTTCCCATTTTGTGTTTGTTCCATCAAAATCCGTGACTGAAATACCGGAATTTCCCAAATCAATTCCATAATTGAAGGAGGATGCGAAAACTCTCTTTGTATGGGATTTCCATTCAATGTCAGACATCAATTCTAAA
>DQOT01000383.1 GCA_015658495.1 Fidelibacterota bacterium
ATTTGAACTAGCTCTATACTATCCACAGGACAAAATGGAACACATACTTGCCAGCCTGTATAATTGTCCTCATCAACTACCGCCATAAGATGAGGTTTCTTCTTTTTGTAAATTATTTTCTCGGCTGCTTCGGGGACTATCTTATAATGATCATAAGTTCGCATTTTAATTTTCATTTTAAATCATCCTCCTTGAACAGGCGGAATAAGGGCCACCTCATCATTTTCACTTAGCTCCACATCTTCGTCAACGAAGTCGTGATTCACAGCTAAACGGAGCGGAACTCCATCCAAACGACCATCCGCTAAGCTCCGGACATGCGCCACGACATCTGACCCTGTCGAACCGACAAGAAGAGAAACTGTCAGCTCTCCTCTGCCCAGAACTTGTTTAACCAAGGAAAAACAGACAACCCGAATAGTCAGGGTTTTGCTCATCTTTCCTGTCCTAGTGATAACCAAGGAAGGAGAGATGCAGTGATTGATTGTCCTTCCACCAAGAGCCCATCGCCGAGAGGCGATTCCAAGAGGCAGTTCGCTTCTAACGATGACGTTATCATGTGGGAACCCGTTTTGGTGGACGGTTTGCACACCAATTTCCCATCTTCCAGCCAGGCTTTACCAAATAGGAAGCGGTGTTTACTTTTATCTCGGGGAAAGGGTTTTTTCAAAATTCCTGTTAATTTTTTCGTTTCTGTTTTTCCCATCATAGTCTCCAGCACCGGCCAAACCCATTCCATAAATCCGATGTAGGATGACACCGGATTTCCCGGCAGACCAAAAATCAATGTGGAATTTCCCGTTCCAAAAAAGAGCGGTTTCCCCGGCTTTTGTGCCACTTTCCAGAAATGTTCGTGCACACCCAATTCCATAAACACATCCCGGACATAATCAAAACGTCCCATGGAAACACCGCCGGACGAAATCACAATATCGCACTTTTCCAATGCTTCGGATAAAAAAGAATGTAATGCGTTCCTATCGTCTTTTATCACATTCCGCATGATCACTTCCGCACCAACTCGTTCCGCTAATTCTGCAAAAACGTATAGATTGGAATTGTAAATTTCTCCGGGCTTCAGTTCATTCCCTGGTTCAATGAGTTCATCCCCTGTTCCAAAAATAGCAATTTTCGGTTTTTTTGCCACGGACACTTTGCCATATCCAAATGTAGCACAAGTTCCAATTTCACTGGGCGTGATACATGTTCCTTTTGATATCAATACTTCACCTTCCTTTATTTCTTCTCCCTTTTTTCGAATATGTTTTCCGGAAGTTGCTTCCAAGAATATTTGGACGGATTCTAAATCAGAAAATCCACTGCTGTCTTCTACCATCACAATTGCATCTGCGCCATTGGGGATTTTTGCACCCGTCATGCATTGCGCACATTCTCCGATTTTCAGTGTGATATCACTGGGAGATCCAGCAGAAATGACACTGACCATTTTGAGTGTACCCGGGTTTCCCTTGCTTGTTCCATTTGTATCTGCAGCTCGAACCGCAAAACCGTCCATGGCAGAATTATCAAACTGTGGTGATGGAAATGTTGCGACAATATCTTGAGCAAGAATTCGATTTCCAGCATCGTTTAATTGAACAATTTCAGATCCTAACTGGTATAACTCACCTTGAATAATTGATTTTGCTTCCTGAACAGGTATCATAGGATTTCCTTTAATAAAAACAAAATGGCAATAATGATAACACCTCCCATAATTTGTTGAATGGTTCTCGCATCAAATTTGGATGATCCAAAAAATGAACCGGCAAAACCACCAATGACCACAGCGCCTGCAAGCGGCATGATGAACGCGGCATCAAAGGTGCCTGTCTGTGCTCGAGCTATCACACCTGCGAGAGAATTCACCCAAACGAATAAAGCGCCGGCGGCGGCGGCTTCTTTTTCATTGCCTAATCCAAACATGATAATCAGTGGCACCAGATATATTCCACCGCCGATTCCCACAGATCCCGCAATAAATCCCAAGAGAGCACCCGAACTTAAAATAAAGATCCACTTTTGTGTTCCCTCAAGGTGGAAAGAAATTTTCATGCTTTTCAATGCATAAATACGGATCACAACAATAATCAATGTGGCCAATAACAAGATCTGGAAAATTTCTTTTGGTAAATCAAGTCTTCCCGAAAAATAAGCCATGGGAATAGACGTTACCATAAACGGTACAATTAAACTTGTTCGGCCATAGCCATTACGCCAAAAATTGATCACCCCAATAGATGTTACAACCAAATTCAAGGTGAGCGATGTGGTTGGAATTATTTGATAACTCACACCCAAAATTGCCATGATGGCTGTATAAGATGACCCGCCCCCGAGCCCAACGGATGAGTAAATTAGTGCCACAAAGAAAAATAAAATCGGGAGTATTAATTCAGTCAATTCAATTCCAATAATTTTGCGGAAGTTTGTCCCGATTCATCGGGACGCAAAGTTTCCATCTAGCCATCACTCCATG
>DQOT01000244.1 GCA_015658495.1 Fidelibacterota bacterium
ATGATACATTTGTATTTCAAAACTGACTCCTTGTTAATTAATTTTGGTTTAATATCCATAGTTGAGGTACTGTTAATAGCGGTCATAAACTAAATCCCATTCGACTTTGCACCAAAATTGCAATTGATTAAAACTTTTTAAATCTGTCACCCAATCATAGGCAGATTCTGTCACACGAGTCCGGTATCGCCCGGATAAGGTCACCTTCATAGATTCGGTTAAATTTTTCTTGATCCAAAGATCATATTTTGAATCCACGTGATTTCGCCCTGAATGGAGTGGATCGTACGGGTCTTCTGCTTCATAAACTCTGGTTTCTACACGAGTAGAAACACCAATTTCATTTAAAAATGGAATCCGTTTTTGAACCTTGATTGGAAGATACCATTCCATGGTTTCATAGGAACGATCGAATCCACTTGCTTTAGCTGTTTTTTCAAAAGTGACGTTTGTTGCATGACCTCTCTCAAATTGGAATGCAACAGTTCCAACTTTTTTAACGCGTTTATTGATTTTCCCACGAGTATAAACAATATCAAGGTCAAATTCCGTAAAAGGAATATCATAATACCGTTGTAAATAACCTGCGCCAAAATTCACCCATTGACCCCAACCAAATTTTTGTGTGAGGGTGACATAATTATTTCTATCCGTAAATGCGCATGGCGCCAAGGATGTTGTGCTCACATCCCGATCCACATAATGGCGGAGATAGAATTTGTCTAAATGGCGAAGAGAATATTTAATATTTTTATAGGAGCCCCACCTGTAAGTAGCATCCAGCCCACCAGACCAGTATTTACGTTCCGCATTGTGGTGATAATCTGCCCAATTGACCATCCCATTTATGAACAGTTCTTTCTTCTCTGATTCCCAAATTGATTTTTTTCCAGAAATGCCAATGCGATATACAAAACTGTCAAAATTGGCTGCGCCGCCCATCAGTTTAGTATCCTTAGCTGCTTCATGGAATTCTTCCGATGAAAAACGCATCACATTATTGTCGTACCCGCTAGTAATTCCAATGGTATACTCAAAAGGTGTTTTCGCCGGCAGGCACGACAAAATCAAAAAGTAAAAAATTTTATTTTTCAGACAAAACATTAGTACAATATAAAACGTGTGAGAACGGCTTTGTCCTTATCGGCAACTTCGACAGAATAGGTGTGTTTTCCCTGTGCTACAGAAATTTCACAGGACCGCCATTTTCCCGGTACTTTATCATCGCGTCCTTGTATGTGTGATGCAGAAGAGCGCTCAGTGTTAAAATAATAAGTTCCAACGACCTTTTTGCCTTCGCGTACCCTAATACGATAGGACTCTTCCTGTCCCATGGAAGCAGAGAATTCCAAGCGGCTCAAAATACGGAGCGTTTTCTTCCCCCTTGCTTCCACCTGAAGAGGTAGTTCAAAAGTGCATTCATAATATTTGACATCTTTTTTATTCGAGATCAAATGAACGGCATTTTGGTGAATCATTGGCGCCAGCACTTCTTTATTTTTTCCTATGGATTCAAATTCTTTGGCCACGACCCGTATCAGAACCGGATATTTAAGGTTCGTCCCTCCCACAAGTTCGACGGTATGTGATCCCTTTTCCAGGTTGATGAAATAATTACCGGAATGGGTGTATTTATGCTTGGGGTGCTGGACAGATTTAATCGTTTTTTGGACTTTATAGCGGTGGTTTACTTTTACTGTATCCTGCCCGTTCAATATGATCTGATAGTTAAATGAATGGCTTTGTTTTTTCTTTTTTAAAACCGGGAAGCGTGAAATGAATTCAAGCCGGGTTGGTCCTTCAACCGTATAGTGCAGTCCGCCATCCTTGATGGGATAATAGAGCCGTCGTTTTGCATTGACGATGAGGATCTCCTTTTCTTCCCCGTTTCTGCTGGGCTTCAGGAGTTTGGCTTCCAAAGGCGATAAGAGCGTCACGGCAAGGAGGAAAATGAATGATTTAGAGTAAACTGTCTGGTTCATGTTGCATTAAATGTTCTTTGATCTTTCTTTTACTTTCGAGTCCAACGGCAAATACACTTCCGCCCACAACCATTAAACAAATTGCAGCGATAACCAGGTTATACCTTTCCTTGGCATATAAACTTCCTGAACCGATCTCAGGAATCGGGATGGGCGCAAAGGGCATATTGAATTGCTCGGTTAAAGATTTGATATTCAGGATATGAAGCCCCGGTACATTCGCTTTCACAAATTTCGCAAAGACGCCCTCGATGCCTCCGGGACGTGCGATAGAGGTGATATCAGCACGATTCACCACACCGGGAGGTAATAATTTTAAATTAAAACTGGTCCCAAGACTGGCCACTCCACCACCTACATTAATCACAGCTTCATAATTTTTAATGGGCTGAATTGTGGAAAAAGTTTCCATCCTTTCCGTAATATTGTTTACCAATTTCTCTTTTTTAATCAAGGACATATTGTGGGCTGCAATATTGTCCGTGATCAATCTACGCCCTGCAGGAGACAACAATCGTCCCATATCATTCCGCCCGCCAATGGATGCGGCAATACTCCGCGCCGGGATCAGTTCATTTTCGAATAAAATGGATTCCATATCCAGCCACGTGAAATCGACTTGGTTTGCACCCCATTGAGATGCACCAATACTGGTAATGGACAGGGGATGAACACCCAGCGCTTTACACGATGTGAGAACTGCCATATTTGCCCCGGGCATGGATCCCGTCATGAGAATAGCGACAGTGTCATTTTCCTGAAGATCGATCTGGTACATCAGATCCACAATCGCTGCGGAAAAATTGGGATCCAAGGTGGTGAGTTTCGCATCCAAATCACCCTCGTCAGTGGTGATGAGACTGAAAGGGCTGCCCACTAATCCCGTTTCATTGGGATCATTCTCAATATCAATGAAAATGCCATGCTCCATCCTGGTTTCTTTTAACACGATCATGGCTTTTTTCATCAATTGTGCCGCAATAACCTTGTGCTCATAGGAGGGTGACACATCTGTGGTTTTCATATTGATAGAAAAAATGAAACAAAGCAGTGACAATGCTGCTAAAGCAACCAATGTTGATGTTTTTTGGATCGCCGGAATAAAGGGCTGTTTTTTATAATTATTCAAAAAGTACCCCGCCAAATAACAGCATGACAGCCAATTTCACCAAAACTGCGGTCAGAATTACCACGGAAATCGTACGTGTCACGCCTTGTCGGTCCATCCAGTTTGCGATCAAGCCTGGAATGATGTTCCCGATCACTGCCACCGATCCAATCTCTGCGGGCATAAAAATAAAATTTCGGGAAATGTAGCCAAAAAAAAAGCCAAGGATCAACGACAAGA
>DQOT01000168.1 GCA_015658495.1 Fidelibacterota bacterium
CATGAGATCTGTGGCCAATCCAGATGCTGCCGCTGTTCGAATCGCCGTAATGGATTCTCCATCCAAGGTCGCTACGTGGTTGCCTTTTGAAGCATTGAAAACTTGAACCACGCCATGAATCAGAGGCAGACCTTTAGGGGGATTTGAATAATTCACGGATACGATCTTTACGCAATAGTAGGGACTCCCAATGGCATAAGCCGGCATAATCAGGGATGTGGCATTTTTATCCGGGAGATCCAAACTCAAACGAGTAGGTACATGAGCATCACCACTGCTTAACTGGATGAAAGCAGACTTCATAGCATGGATGGCTTCCTTCATGGAAACCATTTCTGAAATTTGTTTTTTATTTAGGGAAATCACGAATTGATTTCTTGATCGGATTTGTACCCAATTCTAACGTAATTATAATATTCATTTTAAGGTCTTAGGTTGTTAATGTATTGTAGTATAAAATTTGAACGCCGGGATCTCTTGCCATTCAAATTCTGACCCCTTCCATTTTACATCCAAAGATTCCTGTCCGCCCCGCTCAAAATATTGCATTTCAAACTTTTGGAGTCCCTTTTTTAATACTATATCTCCAGAAATAGTTTTCCGTCCATGAAGCCCATCATTATCCACCACAGGAAATCCATTTATAAATAATCGTGAACCATCATCGGATGTGGTTTGAAATTCATAGGTTCCTCGCTTTTCAATATAGATCATTCCTTTAAAAACATGTCCGAAATTATTTTTCTTTGCTGCATCTAAGCCTAAACTGAAAACAGTTTTTTCTTCAACAAAATCCGAATCAAGCATTTGGTCACAGTTCTCCCATTGCCCCTCATATGTTTGTCGAATGAGCCCGTGGCTTTCATCCAAAATATTTACCGGAACTGTCACAACTTGACTGGACAGAAACCCATCGGCAAAGGCCTGGACATTCAACATAGTACTTTTGTTCAAGGTAAAGGGACCGCTGTACTTTTTTTCATAGCCTTTCCTGACTACCCAATTCCCAAATGTGTATCTCAATTCCGATGTTGAGTCATTCGAAATAAAAGTGATTTCTGCCTTCCCATCGTGTTCTGAAATTTGGACATTTGGCTTGTCAAGATATGGGAGGACAGGGATTTCAAAAACATAGGTAGGCGAATCTTCAACAATTTCATTAATATTTTTCGGAATTTGGATTACCAGTTTATCTCGCCGATTTCGCCAGTTGAATTCTTCATCTGTCCCTAGAAGTTTGATGCGTTCATGCCCTGTGGATTGGATACCATCCAAGGTCAAATTACCATCGGGAATTTCTTCTATAAATGCATAGATGCTTCTACGATCTTTTGATAAAGTATATTTCACTTTCCCATTATTAGATTGTGTGATTCGGTTCACTGTTGTTTTATAAATGGCTTCGCCATTTTTGTCCAGCCAAACACCAATGTCCTTTAATCGATCAACCATAATTTTTGGAATGGTGCCATCTGCTTTGGGGCCAATATTCAGGAGCAAATTCCCGCCACGGCTCACAATGTCAACCAATAGCCGAATCAATTCTTCCGATGTGTTGTAATCTTCTGGTCTTTCATTCCGATTATATCCAAAAGATCTCCCAATGCCGCGGCATTCTTCCCAACCCTGTTGAATGAATTCTTCATTCACGGATCCGGAGTTTGGGTCATATTCTGTTGAATAATAACCACCGTGTTTGAATCGTGTTTCGCCACCCCAGCGATCATTTACTACCACATCTTGCGGTGCGCTAGATTCATTATACAGCCAAGCTAAAAATTCTTCACTGCGCCATTTTTGACTGTCTTGGTCCCATTCACCATCGGAAAAAATAATAGAAGGCTTGTAACGCTGAACTGCGTCTTTGAATTGGGGCAACATATGGTCGTTTACATATTTTGGTATATTGGTAGGATAGTCTTGATGGTCCCATTCGTATAAGGAATAATAGAACCCAGATTTGAGTCCGGACTTTTTCACAGCTGTATTTAAGTCCCCAAGGAGGTCTCTTTTCGCAGCACCCTCCACAGAATTATAGCCATCACTTTCTTTGCTGGGCCAGAGACAAAATCCATCATGATGCTTGGAAGTGAGCACTATATATTTAGCGCCGAATTCTTTAAATAATTCTGCCCATTTTTCGGGCTCATATTTTTCCGATTTGAATAATTTAATGAAATCTCGGTATGGAAAATCTTTCCCATAATTTTCTTCGTGATATTTTAGACGTGTGCTGTCACCTGACTTTAATCCATTGAGATACCATTCTGCATAGCTCCCCCTTGGTCCCCAAGCAGGTACGGAATAGAGCCCCCAGTGAATGAAAATCCCAAACTTGGCATCTTTATACCATTGGGGCGTAGGACGAGAATCCAGAGATTCCCAATTTGGTTCATAATCCTTAGCAATAAGTGACATAACAGATAACAATATTAACCCAAAGGACCTCATGGAATCTTACTCCATTGGTGATTCTATTTGCGGAAGATACCCATTTTCGATAAAGGTCATTATTCCAAATAATGCGCCCCAGGAATGAAACCTGTCAGATGATAATCTTGAATCATCGCCTGTCCCGGTAATAGCTGAATAATTCTCACTCACATAACCTTTTCGCGTCCATTCTGTCATAATAAGTTTTAATGATTTTTCCGATAACTCGGTGGCAGCATCGGTGTAGCCTGCCTGGCGAAGACTTAAATAAGTGAGAAAATTCAGAGGTGGCCATATGGCACCTTTCCAATAGCGCTGTTGCGAAAATGTTGGATCGTTCCGAGTTGTGGAAGGTAACATCCATTCTCCATAAAATTCTTCAGTATTGTAGAAATGTCCCATAATTATTTCGTTTTTTTCGTCATTTCCCACTTTTGCCATGAGCGGATAAAATAAGGTGGGTGAAACCCGGGTTGAAAGCGAATCCACATCAGTTCGATAATTCAGGTATGCGCCAAATTCCGGGCTCCATAATTCTTCCATTTTAAGGGTGTACTGTTTTGCTCGAGTCTCTAATTCTTTTTGTTCTTTTTTCCGTTTAAGGATTCCTGCCATTTCCGCCAGTGCTCTACAATCAGCAATATATAAACTGGTGAGCCCCACATCTTGAAGTTCTAAAGTGTGTTTCTTTTTGTTAAACGGCACACCGATGTACATGGGCGAATCATCCATGCCCGATTCATATCCAGCAGCCGTTTTTGTTTCGAACACAGGCTCATTAAATGGATTATCTGCTGGTGATGAGCCATAACTCAACAATCCCTCGTTATTCCTTGACCGATGCCACCAGCGATTCCAGCCCAAAAGGTCATCAAACGTAGCTTCCAAAAACCAGTCTTCAGGATAAGTTTTGTAAACTTCCTTAACCATGATACCACCCACAGGCGGTTGCGATCGATCAAATGATTTGCTGCCGTTTCCGCGATTATCATTAGGAATAAATCCCTGTTCTGTTTTGCCACGTAGATGTTCGATCACATTGGAAAAAGCAAGATCTCGACTGGCCAGTCCTGTCATATAAGCCAGGAAAAAATTGTCCCAACCAAATGTGCAGAAACCTCCATACTCTTCATTCCATAACCGGCCGACCGTAGAAACAACACGGTCAAATTTCGGCTCATAAATGAGATTCCATGCTATACCCGCCTGGACTGCAATATATGCTTCTGCCAATTCACCCACTTTTTCCGCTTCTGATTTGGGTC
>DQOT01000106.1 GCA_015658495.1 Fidelibacterota bacterium
CTCCCGTGTGGTATAAGATGTTGACCATTCAATTTCGGGTATGACTTTTTGCAATGCTTTACAAAGTGTGGTTTTGCCTGATCCGGATGGAGCTGATATGGTGATTAAATTAATCATTAGAGGATATTCTGGACTTGTTCCCGAATTTTTTCCAATTCGCCTTTTATTTCTATTACATGATTTGTCACATCGGTCTGGGGACTTTTAGACCCAATCGTATTCACTTCCCGTCCGATTTCCTGAATCAGAAAATTGATTCGCTTCCCTACAGGTTCTTCTTGGGACAAATATAAAGATAACTGTGTAAAATGACTTTTACAGCGGACGATCTCTTCTGTCACATCCGCACGTTCAGATAAAAAGGCAACTTCCTGGATCAGACGAGTTTCGTCTAACACTTCACCGTCCAACAATTCCGATATTTTTTCCCGCATTTGGGTTTGTTTCTCGGTGCTGAATCTTCCTGAAATCTCACCAACAGCATCAATTGTGGATTTAAGTGTTACCACCCTGTTCAAAATATCATCCTGGATCTGGTGACCTTCTTTTTCACGCATTTCATTTACCTGATTTAAAGCAAGTTCCACCGCCATTAAGACGATGCCAGGTTTTAATTCTTCCGGTTCATCTGTGGTGAGAAGATCATTGGTCGAAATAATGTCACTCAAACTCATACGTTGACCATAGTCCACATGGATCTTTTTTACCACATCACGGAGAATTTCAAATCGCTCCCGATTGAAACTCATTTTCTGTGAATCCTGGCCAGACATCAATTCGATCCGCACCTGGACATTGCCTCGCAAAAGGGTCGATTCAACTAAACTACGTACCTTTTGCTCCAGAGCAGGATCCATGTTGAAACCACGGAGTTTCATCTCAAGAAACCGAGAATTGACCGTGCGAATCTCAACGTCTATTTTATTTGCGCCGCGACCGGCAGAACCGCGGCCAAATCCTGTCATACTTTTAATCATAATTTTATAAAGGGGTAAAGCTAAAGAAATTACTAACTTATAAGAATATTATCCAAGGATGATGATAGCAAGATTAGGAAAAAGATTTGGATTAAGAATAGGTGTCTTGATTAGGAATTGGGATACAGGAAATCAATTCAGTTGCTTATCCATGAGTTTTGACCGCACCCAATCCAATGAAAAATTCAATGATATGAGATGATGATTCCCTAATCCATCAGTCGCGTTGGTAGTCAAAAACGCATAATCGACTCCAAATCCGTCCCATTGCACACCCAATCCACCCGTAGAATTATTCACCGAATTCCGGCCCAAGCGGACAAACAGTTTATCTTTAAAGATCCCTTCTATTCCGAACGAAGCATCAATGGAAAATGAACCAAATCCCATTTGGGAATCCAAATGACGATTGGATGTAGAAATATCTAAATTGAACATGGAATGGAGTTTGACCGGAATCTTGATTAATTCTAATGGATGATGAAGGCCCACAGACAAAGTTGGGGTTGTCCCTTCCACGGTGCCATTATCCCAAATGAGTCCTGAAGACGGAAAATTACGCGTCACAATTCCCACATGCACCCCCTTGACTTTTTTCATCATTCCCAGATCAATCCCCACACCGAGAGCGAAATGGTCATCCAGCGAATAGGATAAAACTTTTACACCCATGCCAAATGGCATTTCTCGAAATGAATGATTGAATGCAGCATGGATCCCAACCTGGTGTTGACTGAAGAAACGAATTTGATCTTTATCCAATCGTTCACCTTCATCTAGGATGCCATTTCCTTCTCCGGCATCATGGGTACCGAATTGCCCGTCATTGCCCCAATCAAGGAGCATGTTTCTGGTGTCGGGGATCTTACCAATACCTTCGTATAAAATATTGAATTGGATCGGCCTGCCCTTTTTTTGGATCTGGAAACCGGCTAAATCATTATTCAAGATTCCCGCAAACCGGGATTGATGGGTCAGTTTAATATTTTGGGAGGGTAATGATGAAAATATCGGATTAATTAAAGAAGATGTTGGAGAACCAAAATTATAAGCGGTAGATGCATTTCCCAGGGCTGCGGTCCGGGCATCTGTTACATGCTCAAAGAGTTCCCAACCGTAATTCACCCAAAAACCATTGGAGAAACCGAAGCTCAAAAAAAGAGAAAGAATTAAATATTTTAACTTTGAAAACTTC
>DQOT01000061.1 GCA_015658495.1 Fidelibacterota bacterium
TCCTCTCATACCGATCGGGATACGGCCAAAGTAAATGAAGGGTTTACTTTTACCGTTTTTATGAAAGGAACAGGGAATCTTGGATTATTTTCACTTCCTGAAATCAAATTCCCGGAAGAGTTGGAAGCATTCCCACCCACGGACAAATTTGAGAAAGATACATTCCGTGATGACTTGACGGGAACACAATCCTGGGAATACATCTTGATTCCGAGAAAAGCGGGAAATCTCACCATCCCGAGAATTCAAATGTCCTATCTCGATCCAAAATCCGGTGGATGGCAACGAACCCAAACTGATCCCATCGAGATACCCATTTTGCCTGCGGATGCCGAACGAACAAATGGGTCAGGACTTACCAAACGGGAAGTGGAATTAATTGGACAAGATATACGATTCATTCATACCGAACCAGTGGATTTCAGCCAATCAAACGATGGAAGATCGAACACAGCTATTTTTCTTTATTTATGTTCGATCCTGATTTTCGTTTTGCCCACATTCATTTCCAAATACACGGGCCATCGCTTGTCCACAGCCGAGGGACGTCAGATCCGCGGTGCCCTTCGGTCTGCACTAAAAGAATTGAAAAAAGGGAAGAGTGATCCATTCGAAACAGCCAGCAGGGCCTTTTACATTTATTTAAAAAATAAACTGGTATTGCCGACGCATAATCTGGACCCTGCCAGTGTTGAAACGCATTTGAAAAACCGAATGTCTCATGAATCACTGGAAAATATTCTCACATTATTAAAAGCCTGCGACGCAGGCAAATATGCCCCCGGGGGATTGGAATGGGAAGCCACCATTCTAGCAGATATGGCAACAGCCATGAAGCAAACGGATGGGGAATTGATATGAGCCGTTTGATATCTTTATTGTTGTTGATTTCATTTGCCTTTGGCGATGTTCCTGATGATCTGTTTTCCCAAGCCAACGATGCCATGATCTATGAGAAATATGAAGATGCGATCCAGACGTATGAATCCATTTTGGAATTGGGTCACGAGAATGCAGATTTGTATTATAATCTTGGTAACGCTTATTATCGTCTCCATTATATTGGTCAGGGCATTTGGGCGTATTCCAATGCATTAAAACTTTCTCCCAGGGAAACTGACTTTCATCATAACATTGCCGTTGCGGAAGCGCGGCGGATTGATCGGATTGACATGCCGGAACCGTTTTTTCTATTACAAGCATATCGGGATATCAAATCTAATTTCACCTTACGGGAATGGATTGTGCTGGGAAGTTTGGTATTGTTATTTCAGGCAATGTGGGTTTTTGGGCTCCAGTTTGGGTGGCTTCGCGGCCATATGAGTCAATCCATTTTAACGGGACTCATCGTGCTGACTTTGGGCATCCACGGAATCGCTGTAGATAAATATTTCCAGGAAAAGCGAACCCATACCGGTGTTGTGATTGCCAATGGTGTGGATGCATATTCGGGTCCGTTCTATGGCGAAAACACTGTTCTTTTCCGCATCAATGAAGGCAGCCTTGCCGATATCCATCAATCCCAGAAGGATTGGGTGGAAATCATTCTCATTGATGGCAAAAAAGGTTGGATCCCTGCTGAATCGATCCGGGCATTGAAATGAGAATTTTTGTTTATATTATTGTTTTTACAGGTTGCCTTTTAGCACAGGATTCGTTGTTTTGGTTCGATATGAATACCGTGCTCGATCCTGTTCCCAATACACCGAAAGTTATGGATAAGATTTTTGGCACCTCACAATTAGGTGTATTGGATTCTTTAAAAAATGTTCGCATTACCACTCAGGACGGATTTCGACTCCAGGTTTTTGAAACATCTTCTGTGGAGGAAGCAAACCGATCTTTACGAAAATTTGAAAAAGCATTGGATGATTCGGTTTACATGATCTTTGATGCACCATTATACAAACTCCGCACCGGCAATTTTGTGACCAAAAAGGAAGCAGAGAACGAGAAACTCAAATTGAATCGAGAAGGCTATAAAGATGTTTGGATTGTCCGTAGCCGGATTGAACAGAACGATCGTTTAATTGATTGAGCATATTCACTTTAGCCATGAAGGACGCGAAGAATCACAAGGAAATCTTAATTTTAAATCTACTGTCATTTGGAACAACGAAGCGTGTCTGCCTGAGACGGTGCACAAGCAGACAATCTCGATAGTTTCAAAAATAGTCAATAAAAAAACAAGATTGCTTGTAGGAGACACGGATTCCATTTAATTCAAATTATTTTTTTAACCTATTCTTTATCTCCTTTGGTGTCATTTAGCATTTTCTGTAATTTTCCCATCTAAAATTCAGGAAAAACATGGCAGGACATAGTAAGTGGGCCAACATCAAACATCGTAAGGGAGCCCAGGACGCCAAGCGCGGAAAAATATTCACCAAGATCATTAAAGAGATTACCATTGCGGCTCGCTTGGGCGGTGGAGACCTTGATGCCAATCCACGGCTTCGAAAAGCTGTCTCCAATGGCAATTCCAACAATCTCCCTATCGATAATATTACCCGAGCCATTAAAAAAGGAACAGGA